>JAQTNF010000075.1 GCA_028713995.1 Deltaproteobacteria bacterium
TCCAGCAGCGCGCCTTCGACCTCCTCAAGGAGATCGCCGTGTAGACAGGCGCGTGCACCCGATTTCCAGCCTATCTCCCGATGATCACTGACGAACTGTGTCCGGACCGCGGGGGAACTTCAGTCTAAGGAGTGACGGTGAGGGTTCCGGCGGACTCGATGGCGCGGCCCGCGCCGATCCGCACGCGGATGTGGCCGCTCGTTGCGCCCTCGGGCACGGAGATCGACATCATGTCCGGCACCGCGCCCATGACCTCGGCCTGCACGTCGCCGATCCAGGCCCTGACCGCGCCGGGATCCTCGCCGAAGCCGGTGCCGTAGATCGTGATGATGTCGTGGGCCACGGCCTCGGCGGGCTCGAACGACGTGACGGTCACACCGCCCGTGTCCGGCGGGCTGGTCGCGCCCAGGAGCAGGTCCAGATCGTCCTGCGAGAGCGTACCTTTTTGCGCCGGAGCCGGTGCCGATGCTGGAGCCGGAGCCCCCTCGGGAGCCGCGCCATAGACATCCTCGGCCGAGGCCAGCGCGGGCAGGCCGGCGATCGCGGGCTTGTGCGTCGCGGGCGCAGGCGCCGGACGGGCCGCGGCGACCGGGGCCGCGGAAGGCGCGAGGACGTTGAACGACAGGGGGGTGCGGGACGAGCCCCTGCCCAGCACCTTCACGCCGAACGGCGCGCTCTGCACGCCCTCGGGCACGACCACGGTCAGGGAATTGGGCGTGGCGCCCGGCTCGATGGCGAGCTGCACGTTGCCGAGGTACACGAACGTGCGACCCGGCGTGGGATCGAAGCCCGAACCGCGGATCACGACGCGCGTTCCCGGAGCGCCGCGACGCGGCTCGAACCCGACGACGGCCGCGGCCGAAAGCACCTCGAAAGGCGCGGGGCTCGAAAGCTGCGCGGCGTCGGTCGAGCCGATGACGAACGAGGCGGAGCGCGCGCCGCTCGGCACCACGAAGAACGCCTCGGTGTCGCTGAGCACCTGCAAGGCGACAGGCACCTGTCCGAGGGCCGCCGAGAGCCTGCGCTCCGCGAAGCCCGTGCCGCGAACCGTGACGCGCGTGCCTGGCGCGCCCACCATGGGGTCCACGCCCAGGAGCGCGAAGGGCCACTGGATGGGGAAGATACGGTTGAGCTCGAACGAGCCGCGGCCCCCCACCTCCACCTTGAGCCTGCCGCTCGAGATCTGCTGCGGCAGCTCGGCCATGATCTCCGTGGGGGACGCCTTCAGGACCTTGAGCGGCACCACGCCCAGGAAGGCGGCGGTGCGCCCCGGTGCAGGATCGAACCCCGTGCCGCGCAGGAGGATGCGGCCGCCGGGCTTGCCCAAGCCGGGCTGCACGTCGCGGATCATCACGCGGCCCTGCACCTCGAAGTCCATGGCGCTCGCCGCGCTCCCCGCGCCCCTGCCGAGCACCGTCAGCTTTCCGGTCCCGGCGTTCATGGGCACGGTGAAGGCGGCCTCGCCGGGGCTCGTCACGTTCAGCGACACCGGCACCGCGCCCAGGAAGGCGCGCAGATCCTCGGCGTCGAAGCCGTGGCCCATGATGGTCACGTATGCTCCGGGTTGGCCGCGCGCAGGGGTCATGGACGTGATCGCGAGCTTCGTGACCACCCTGAAATCGGCCTGGGATTCGGTCGTGTCTTTGCCAGAGCGCACCGAGAAACGGCCCGTGACCGCGTCGTCGGGCAGGATGATCTCGACGCGCTCCGAGGTCGATCTCACCACGGTCACGCTTCGGCCCCCGAGCTTGACGGAGAGGCCGCGCGCGTCCGCCGGGAAACCCACGCCCATGATGGCCACGCGCTGCCCGGCGTGGCCCATGGCCGGCATGAAACCCTGCACCGCCATCCTGCCGGCCGGCACCACGACCTCGGTGGTGGACGCCCGGCCGCGACCGGCCACGTCCACGTCGATGCGCCCGCCCCGGCAGTTGGCCGGCATCCGGATCGTGATCTGGTTCGGCGCCACGCCCACGATCTGCGCCGGCACGCCGCCGATGAGCACGGTCACGACCTGTGGCTTGTCGCCGAAGCCGTTCCCGGCGACGCGGATGTATGCTCCGGGCGCGACCGACTTGGGGCTGAAGTCGCGGATGGCGAGCTGTGCGGACGCGGCCGCCGCGAGCGGCGTGAACACCGGGCTTCGGGCCTGGCCGTTCGGCGCGACCACAACGAAGACGCCCGGCACGGCGTTCGGCGGCACGAGCGCCTGCACATAGGTCGGCCCGCGCCCGGCGGTCTGCACGGGAGCGCCGTTGAAGGACACGGTCATCTGCGGGTGGAAGCCCTGTCCGTGGAGCGTCACCCACGAGTTGGGCGGCGCCGAGGCCGGGGCCACGGCCGTGATGACAGGGGGACCCTGCTGGGCCGAGACGGAAGGGGCAAGAGTCAAGAAGGCGACAAAAATGGACGCGTGGATCGCGCGGATCATGGCTCCTCCTGTTCCTGTCAGGGAATTGGACGCATATCATACCAGCACCCCGTTCGAGAAGACCTTCCCCGAATATCCGCGTGCGCGCAATTTTGAATTCACGCTGGAGATCCGGGCCGAAAAACATGTGCCGCGCCGCATTTCGTCCGATGCGCGCCCGGATCCGCGACTTAACTTAAAACAAGGAATGTCTCGATTCGCAGGACAGGAGAACATGACGCACGACCGTCGAATCGTCCCCGAGGCGAGCGGTATACAGGATCTTCGCGACCTGATCGCCTCCCGGAGACCGGACCTGCTGCGCGAAACGAGCGATCTCGTCTCGCTCGCGCGCTTCAAGATCGCCGCCACGCTCAAAGATCCGATCGTCGCGCCGGTGGCGCTCGTGCCGGAGAAAAACCAACGCTTCGAGACGCGGGCCAGGATGCTCGCGGGAGCGCTCATCGCCGTGGCGTTGCTTGTCATCGCGGTCGCCCTGGGTCTCGTGCTCAGGCATGGATCGCGGCCGGCGCCCGCTGTCCGGGCTCCCGCCATCGTGGCGAGGAGCGTCGCCATGCCGCCGGCCGTGCCGGTGAAGAAGGAGGGGAGCACGTTCCCCAAGCCATCGCGCGCCGGCGCGACCACGTCGGAGCGCAGGTCCGATGGCCGGACGGCGAGAAAGACCACGCTCTCGCGCGACGAAGTCGGGGCCGGGTTGAAGGCCGTGTCCGCGCGCGTCGGGCGCTGCGGCAGCGGCTCGGGCGGTGTCGCGACCGTGGAGATCGTCGTCGGCGGGTCGGGCCGCGTGGTCAAGGCCGTGGTCACCGGCCTGACGGGCGGGGCCGACAAGCGATGCGTCGCGCGCGAGGCGAAGAAGGCCCGCTTCCCGCGGTTCGACGGCAAGCCGATCACGGTAAACTACCCGTTCAGGCTGTAGTACTGGGGAGACGTCACAGGCGGTTACGGAGAATTCCCCTCCGACTCCGTCTTCGCTGGAGACAACGGATGAGTAGGCTCCGGGCACCCACCACGCCCTGTCGCGGACCCCCCCCGGGTTGTTGCCCCCGCATTCCGGTGGTAAGCCACCTCAAGTCACAAACAGCAGGCCAACGCGGCTCCGGCAAGGGAGCCCCGGCCCAAAGGAGCGCGGGGATGAGCGAGAAGAAGATGACCAAGGAAGAGCTGCTCGCCAAGGCCCAGAAGCCCTCTGACGACGCCATGAAGCTTCACCCCTTCTACCTGGGCAAGATCGAGGTCGTGCCCAAGTGCTGCATCCGCAGCGTGGACGACTTCGCCATCTGGTACACGCCCGGCGTGGCCGCGCCGTGCAAGGCGATCCAGAAGGACCCCGAGGAGGTCTACAGGCACACGGCCAAGGGCAACATGGTGGCCGTAGTCTCGGACGGCACGCGCGTGCTCGGGCTCGGCAACATCGGCCCGGCGGCCGGCCTGCCGGTCATGGAGGGCAAGGCCATCCTCTTCAAGTACCTGGGCGGCGTGGACGCGTTCCCCTTGTGCATCACCTCACAGACCGCGGCGGACGTCATCGAGTTCGTCAAGCGCATAGAGCCCACGTTCGGCGGCGTGAACCTGGAGGACATCGAGAAGCCCAAGTGCTTCGAGGTGCTCGACACCCTGCGCAAGGAGGCCACGATCCCGGTGTGGCACGACGACCAGCAGGGCACGGCCGCGGTCACGCTCGCGGGGATCATCAACGCGGTCAAGATCGTGGGCAAGAGGCTCGACAAGGTGAGGATCGGCATGCTCGGCGTGGGCGCGTCCAACCAGCGCATCGCGATCATGCTCGCCAAGGCCGGCGTGGATCCGGGCCTCACGTACATGTGCGACACGACCGGCATCGTGCACAAGGGCCGCGCGGATCTCAAGGGCGACCCGTGGAAGCAGCAGCTCGCGGACGTGACCAACGCCGAGGGCCGCACCGGCGGTCCGGCCGAGGCCTTCGCCGGGGTCGACATCATGATCGCTCTGTCCAAACCCGGACCGGGCACGGTGAAGCCCGAGTGGATCAAGGGCATGGCCAAGGACTCGATCGTGTTCTGCTGCGCCAACCCGGTGCCCGAGATCTGGCCGTGGGAGGCCAAGGAGGCGGGCGCACGCGTCGTGGCCACGGGCCGCAGCGACTTCGACAACCAGGTCAACAACTCGCTCGGCTTCCCGGGCATCTTCCGCGGCACGCTCGACGTGCGCGCCACCACCATCACGGACGAGATGTGCATCGCCGCGGCGCGCGAGCTCGCAAAAGTGGCCGAGGACAAGGGGATGCGCGAGGACTACCTCCTGCCGACCATGGACGAGTGGACTGTGTTCCCGCGCGAGGCCGTGGCCGTGGGTCAGATGGCCATCAAGCAGGGCGTGGCGCAGGTGAAGCTCACGCCGGACGAGGCGTTCAAGAAGGCCGAGACCATGATCAAACGCGCGCGCGCCCAGCTCGAATGCCTGCAGGACAACGGGTTCATCCCGCTGCCCTGACCCCACCCTACTCCGCGCAGATCCTGAAGATCTCCGTCAGCACCACGACCGCCTTCTCCATGTCCGCGACCGCGATGCGCTCCTCGCACGAGTGCTCGTTCTGCGCCCCGATGCCGACGACCGCCATCTCGATGCCCTGATTGTTGTAGACCGACGCGTCGGTGAAGCCGGTGATGAACAC
This sequence comes from Deltaproteobacteria bacterium, assembly GCA_028713995.1. Classification (GTDB taxonomy): domain Bacteria; phylum Myxococcota_A; class Polyangia; order JAAYKL01; family JAAYKL01; genus JAQTNF01. The sequence goes on from JAQTNF010000075.1 coordinate 5,082, forward strand.
GGCCTTGGCCTCGATGCCCACCTTGCGCAGGGCCTGCTTGGTCACGTTCACGGTCCACGATTCCTCGGGGATGCGCACGGCCTTGCACAGGTTGTTGACCGCGATCTCGACCTTGGCGCCGTTCTGCTCGCACTCCATGCGGATGGTGCGCACCATCTCGTCGGCGAGGGCCGCGGCCTTGTCGTGGCTCCCGCTGCGGCACTCGGCGAGGAACATGGCCTTGTCGGGCACGCCGTTGCGGATGAGCCCGCCCGAGATGACGCCCACGTTGGCCGTGGTCTCGTGATCGAGCCTGCCGAGCCGCAAGGCTGCGATCGCGCGCGCGGCCGCCTGGATCGCGTTCACGCCTTTCTCGGGCTCCATGCCCGCGTGGGCCGCCTTGCCGCGGATCTCCACGTCGATGGCGAAGTAGGACGGCCCTCCGATGACGATGGTGTCGAGGGTGTCGTTGTCCATGAGGAAGCCGCGCCTCGCGGTGATGCGGGAGAAGTCCATGTTGCGCACGCCCTGCAACCCGGTCTCCTCCTGGCGGCTCACGGCGAATTCCACAGGCGGCATGACCTTCGCCGTGCGAACGGCCTCGAGCACCTCGGCGATGCCGGCCTTGTCGTCCGCGCCCAGGATGGTGTCGCCCTTGGAGCGGATCACGCCGTTGTCGAGCACGGGCTCGATGCCCACGCCCGGCTTGACCGTGTCGCCGTGGCACGACAGCAGGATGGGCGCCTTGCCGGAGCAGCCCTTGGCCTCGAAGCGCCCGAGCAAATTGCCGTAGGCGTCGAAATCCGCCGCGCCGCCCATGGCGCGGATCTCCTTCGCGAGATGCCCGAGGAAGCGCGCCTCGTTGCCGGACTCGGAGTCGATTCGCACGAGCTCCATGAACTGCTTCACCATGTGGTCGGACATGTGGCTCCCACCTTTGTATTGATTTCAGGCGTGTTCTTCTCTCTACCACGCGGCGCGCGAAGCGGATACTGGCTTTGCTGTCAGACTCTTTGTTGCCTGCTTTGACATGATGGCATGATGGCATTATCATGATGTCATGATGCGATCACAAATACAGCTCTCGGAACAACAACATGGACGGCTACGCGAAATCGCGCACCAACGCGGCCTCTCTCTGTCCGCTCTCATCCGCCGCTGGCTCGACGAGAAGATCGCCGAGAGCGACACCGCTTCGAGCCGGGACGATCGGGTGCGCGCCGCCCTTTCGGTGCTGGGCAAGCATAAGGACTCGGAAGAAGCGGACGACGTCGCCGCGAATCACGATCGATACCTCGCGGACGCCTACGGACGATGAGCCTCTTCGTAGATACTTCGGCCTTGTACGCCCTTCTCGTCGGATCCGATCGCGGGCATGCGCGGGTTCGCGCCGCGTTCGAGCAGGCCCTGCGCGAGGGCACGGGCCTCCTCACGACGTCTTACGCGCTCGTGGAAACGACGACGCTCCTGCAACACAGGATCGGCCTCGACGCCGTGCGCGACCTCGACCGCTCCCTCGCTCCGGTGCTCGACGTGGAATGGATCTCGCCGCAGGTTCACGCCAAGGCGATGAAGCGCCTCCTGCGCGAGTCTCGGCGAGAGGTGAGCCTGGTCGATTGGGTGAGCTTCGAGGTGATGCGCGGCTCCGGGATCTCCCGTGCGCTGACGCTCGACCGGCACTTCGGCGACGAGGGCTTCGAGGTCGTCCCGCCGCCGGCGTAATGCCTCTCGAGCCATGAGTGGGGAACAACACATTCAAGTCGTGCGGCGGTAGACGAGCCCGCGCCCGCCTTGTATCTCCTCGGCCTTGCCGAGCGCCGCGAGGTGCGTGAGGCACGCGAGGGCCTGCGACATGGAGAGCCAGCGCAGGAACGGCTTCTTGCGCACGCCGAAGACCCTCTCGCCGAGATCGAAGGCCGTGCGCGGCTCGTCGCTCAAGGCCGCGAGCATGTCGCCGAGGCGCTTCTCGTGGTGGGCCGCGAGCTGCCGGGCGCGCGCCGGAAGATCGGTGATGGGGAGACCATGGCCCGGCAGTCCGAGCGGCAACCCGAGCGCTTCCACGCGGCGGATCGAGGCCAGGAACTCGCCCAGGGGATCGGTGCCCTCGGTCTCGGGCCGCATGGACGCGTGGGTGGCTTCGCCCGCGAGGATGTGATCGCCCGTGAGCACGAGCCCTGCTTCGCGCGACACGAGGCACAGGTGCCCCAAGGTATGGCCGGGCGTGAGCACGACCTCGAGCGGCACCCCGCCCAGATCGAGGCTCTCGCCGTCTTCCACCGTGAGCGACGGCGCGAAATCCTCGGACAGGCTCCTGAAGAACGGGAACATGGGCGCGACGCGCTCCTCGAAGTCGGCAGGCACCTCGTGGCGGCCGTAGAACGTGGCGCGCATGGAGTCGAGCCCGGGATCCCCGAAGAAGAGCCGGATCGACTCCGCGTCCGCGGCAGACATGAGCATGGTCGCGCCGGCCTTGCCCAGCGTGAGCCCGAGCCCTGCGTGGTCCGCGTGGTGGTGCGTGCACACGACCGTGCCGAGGTCCGCGAGGCCGAGCCCCAGAGCACCGAGCGCCCGGACGAGCTCCTTGCGGCTCGAAGCGTCGTTCATGCCCGTGTCGACGAGCGCCGCGCCGCGCGGACCGCGGATCAGGTACACGTTGACACGGCCCATGGTGGCCGGCATCGGAAGCTCGATGGGCGTGAGCCACGAAGGCAGGCCGGTCATCGAGATCCTTGCGGCGGTGCGACCGAGACGACCACCACCGCGGTCCTGTCACGTCTGCCCTTGGCCGGTGGCCGCAGGGCGTCGATCGGGGACGAGGCGCCACATCCGCGCGCCGTGATCGATGCGGCCGGCACTCCCGCGGCCTCGAGCGCCGAGGCAAAGGCCTTGGCCCTTTTTTCGGACAGGGCGGCCGCGGACGTCAGAACGATCAGCCTGGCCTCGGGATGAATTGAAAGGGCGCGCCCAAGGATCTTGGCGCTCGTTTGCCCGGCCTGCGACAGGAGCGCACCCTTGGCGAACGGATCGCCGAGGGGCACCACGATCCCGATGTCGTCCACGGAAACCTCGAGCCCGGCTTCGCGCAGGGATGTCGCCATGGCATCGGCCGTCTTTGGGCCGGGCAGGCGCTCCCTCACCTCGCGCATGGACACGCCGGCGTCCTCGGCCTGCTCCTGCACTCCTGCCGCGTCTTTCACCGCGAGCCGCGCCCCGGCCGTCTTGAGCGCCGCCCGGACCGGGGCGAGCTCTGCCTCGCCGGCCCCACGAGCGACGAGCGCGTCGAGCTCCACCTCGGTGCGGGCGATCATCTCCCTGCCGACTTCGACCCTGGCGTCCTCGACCTCGCCATCGGCCCTTCCGCGCAGCTCCTCTTCGGCCGCGGCCTTGCGCCGCTCCGCGTCCACCACCTGTTCCACGTGGCTCCGAATGCGCGCCCTCTCCCGGGCCCGCTCCTCGGCGTCGATGAGGCCCTCGAGGCGCTCCTTGTCCCTGGCGAGCGCCCTGCCCTGCTTTGCGGCCGCATCGAGCCTGACGCGGGCCTCTGCCTGCCTGGCCTCTGCCGCCGCGACGCGCGCCTCGATGAGCCCGAGCTCCGCGAATCTCACGGTTTGCTCCTCGTCCCCATCGCTCGCCGCCCTCCGAGCGAGCGCGAGATATCGGGTCGCCTCCGCCTCGGCCTGCGAACGGGCGGCGCCCTTCCCCACTTCGGCCTCGAACTCGGCGAGCGAGGCGGGCTTGTGCCCGGCCGCGCACCCGGCAGCGAGCGCGACGCAAAGCACGATGGCGAGCCTACTTCGCACCCGCGTCCTCCGCGTGCGGCACGGCACCCGTGAGCGCGGTTCCCCTGGCCTCGAGCACGAGCCTGTCGTACCTCGCCTGCAGGAGCCGGACGCTCTCGGAGAAGGCGTGCGCGGCCAGCTCCGCCTTGTCGGCGTCGGCCTCCTCGCGCGCCGCGTCGAGGAGCGCCCGGACGAGCCTGAGCTGCGGCGGCAGGCGCTCGGCCAGGACCGCGGCCTTGGTCGGGTCCGAGGCGCGCAGACGTTCGAGCCCCTCCTCGATCCACTTTCGGGCGCGGGCGATCTCCGCTGCCGCCGCGGCGCTCTTGCCCTCTGACTCCATGGCCGCGAGCTCGGCCTTGGCGTCGCGAAACACCTTGGCGCTTTTCTGCGGGAGAGTCTGGCCGGAGACGGAGAGCGGCAGCAGGCAGGAGGCGAGGCAGACGGCTGCGAGGACGCGCCTCATGGGGAGTCGAACAGGCCCCGGACCAGCCGGTAGTCGGCCTCGTTGAGCCCGCCCACGCGCAGGCAGCGCACCTTGCCGCCCGGCGCGACCAACACCTGGACCGGGATGGCCGTGGACGCGGCCAGCTTGTACTTCACGAACCAGGGCTCCATCACGTCCACAGACGAGACGCGAAGCTGGCGGCCCGGCGGCGTGCCCGGGTTCTCGCGCAGGAAACGCCCCAGCTCCGACAGGTCCTCGTCGAGGGTGAGGAACCAGAAGTCGACCTTGGCCCCGTCCCGCGCGAGCTCACCCTTCCAGCGGGCGAGCACCGGCATCTCCCGGATGCACGGCGCGCACCATGTGGCCCACAGGTTGAGCCACACCCAACGGCCTGGCGCCTGCGCAGGGAACCCCTGCCCGCTCGCGTCGGCGGCCAGGGGCGGCAGCTCGAAGCGCGGGGCGTCGGCCGCACCGAAGGCCACCTCGCACCAGGACTCGGGCGGGGCCGAAGACGCCGGGGCCCTGACCGCGTTGACCCGGGCGATGGCCGCACCGCCGCCCGCGGGCTCGTCGGAGCAGCCGGCGAGCGCGACGAGCAGGAAGGCCGGGACGATGGCTACAGACGGCAGTCGATCCATGCCACGAACGCCGATCGGTTGAGCTGGTTGACGTCGCACTGCTGCTCCGCGTGCGAGCGCTTCCACTGGCAGAACTGTTCGTCGAGCTGGGCGAACTCCTTGCCGAGCCACAGGAGCCCCACCTCCTGCTCGAGGTCGGGATCGTTGAAGGTCGTCTTGAGGTGGTCGAGGACCGCGTTGGCCCTGGCCTCGGAGAGAGCGCGGTTGTGCTCCACCGAGCCCTCGGGCGAGGCGCGCGACACCACCAGGAAGTACGAAGCGCCCTTCTGGTCGGAGAAGGTCTTGTCGACGAGCGCCTTGGCCGCCTCATCGAGCTCGGCCTTGTCGACCTCGTACTGGATGAGCGCGGCGCGCTCGGACATGGGCGCGAACAGGGCATTGAAGTCGTCGCCCGACATGGCGGCCACGTTCTTGGCCTCCACGGGCTGGCAGCCGCGTGAGCCGCCGCCCTTGACGAGGCCGCACGACGTCAGCACGCGGCGCAGGATGGTCTTGAGCGCCGGGGAGCAGTACTGCACGTCCGACGCGCTCGCCACGGCGACTTCGCCTTCCTTCGCGGCCTTGCTCTCCTCCACCCGCTTCGCAGCGCCGTGGAGCCACGCGGACATGAGGATCGAGATCGCGGCCAGGACCACCACGCCGACTCCGAAGTGAATGCCGTAGGGTTTCATGGCCGACCTCCTGCCGGGCCCGCCGGAATGCCCGCGGTCGCCCCGGGCAGCGCCATCGACATCCTGGTCTCAAGGAGCCGGCTCAAGGAGAACTCGAGGCCGAGATCCGTGTCCTCGTCGCACAGCTTGCGGCCGCCCACGTAAAGCTGGGGCGTGAGCACCGGCAGCGAGTTGGACACGATCCAGCGCAGCGACTTGTTGATCCGGGACCGGACCGCGGGCTTGTTCACGCAGTCGCCGAGCGACGGAAACTCCTGCAAGACCCGGGCGTAGACGCGCGCGTACTCGGGCGGGCCCTTCTTGGTGGGCGGCGCCTTGGCGTCCAGGGCGCCCAGCTCGCGCAGCTCCTCATTGTGCTCGAGCGACCAGGTCAGCACATCGGGCGCCCGGTCGCCGGCGCACAGCACGGCCTCGCTCACCGCGCAGGCGCCCGGGTGCAGGGACTCGCTCACCATCCAGTTGCACTGCTTGTCGAGCGGGAAGAGGACGCCTTGCAGGTCGAGACGCTCCACGAGCCCGCTCGCCTCGAGCCGCTCCTTGAAGCCCTTGCAGGCCGGGCACAGAGGATCGAGCACCTCCACCGCCGGCACGCCGCTCGCGGAACCGGCGAGCCGCACCCGCACCCCGTACTTGTCCTCCCCGTGCGCGAGGTCGCCGCACCGGGACATCTCCTCGGTGTAGGCCGGCTTGAGCGCCAGGTAGAGCAGCACGGGCACGGCCACGAAGACCAGCCCCTCGGCGAAGTAGACCGCGAACCTGGACCAGGGGACCGAGGTCTTCGCGGCGCCCGCGGCCTGTTCCTCGCCGCCCTTCTGCGCCCGAAACGCCTTCCAGCACGAGAGGATCGCGAAGACGAACACGCCCGCGGACGCGATGTAGATGCCCATGCACAGCTTGCACACGGCGCCCACGAGGTAGACCGCGATGAGGAAGTAGATGACGGACATGAACACCGGCAGGAAGCTCGCGGCCACGAGGAACAGCGACTCGTGGGGGTCGGAACGCTTCTTGCCGAGGAGCACGTCGAGCGCCCGGAACAGCAGGTACGCGAACACGGACATGGACATGAGCGCGATGGGGATGCCGCCCCACACCGTCGTGCGCATGATCGACGAGTACGGGCTCATCAGGGCCGCGTAGCAGCCGCTCGTACCGGTCGTGTCCAGGGAGCCCGCGCCCGGTATGAACGAGCACGTGATGGCGTGCACCTGCCGGTCGAGATGGACGATGAAGTCGTATGACGAAATCCCGGAAAACAGGATTCCGCCAGACGCGAACACCGCCATCAACACGAGGAACAGCGCGTTTTTCGGTCGAGTCACGGGCATTCACCTCCCGCTGGGATCGTTACTGGCGCGTAGCCTAGAGACAGGGGGCTTCGGAGTCAAGTTCCGCGCGCGCGGCGCAGCGAACGGAGCCCCGGGGTGTCAGGTCTGGGTCGTGAACGCGAAAGAGAATTTGATGGAATCGCCATGAGCACTTGACGGGAAAACCCATGTTTTTACTGTATTTTCCAGACACGTATTCAACTCCGGGATCACGGCCCCGCGCCCTGACAGGCTCACGCTCCTCACGACACCCGTCTTGTCGACGGACACCTTGAAATTGATGACGAGGTCACGATCCGCGGGCACCTTGCCCTCGATGAGCCCCTGGTCGTAGCAGCGTTTGAGCTCGCTCCGGTTGGCGTTCACCACCTTCTGCCGCTGCGGCGTGAGCGGGCCGCCCTTCCCGGACGCCTGAGCGTGCGGCGCCGGGAACAGGTTCGTGACGTTCGGAAGTGCCCTGTGGGCCGGGCTTCTTTTCTTCATCGATACCCGGACGATCTGATCCCGGGAGGGCAGCACCGCGACGCTGAACGTCTCGTAGCCCTTGGCCTCCACGCGCAGGGGCACGATGGTGGCCTTCCTCTCCGCGCGGAACGGGTTCATGGGCACGAGCGCGCCGTCGTAGTAGATGAGCCCCCCGTCCGGCTCGTCCTCCACCGCGATGAGAACGCCGTCCGCGGCCTGGGTCGCGCTCGCCGGCGAGGGTGCCGACGGAGCTTTTGCCGTTCCGGCCGCCGGGGGTCGGGTCGCGCCGCGGGGCCAGATGGAGGGTCCGTACCGGAGCGCCAGGAACGCGACTGCGGCGATGCATGCGGCGATGGCCGCGATCCGAAAGAAACGCCGGAACCTTCGCCAGAGCCCCTCGGGCCGGTCGGGCTTCCACACCAGATCCCCGTGCGGCCCGGACGCTGGCTTCTTGCGCTCGGCCTTGGTCACGGCACCGTCCGGGTGCGTGTCGGCCTCGCCGATGTCCCCGGTGGCCACGCTCAGCTCGGCCCCCTCGACGCGCCGGCACGCCCCGGACACCCCCAACCCCTTGAGCGCGTCCTGCATCTCGAGTGCGTCCTTAAAGCGCGCCTTGGGCTCCCTCGCCAGCGCGCGCATGACGACCTTCTCCACCTCGGAGGGGATGCCGGCGCACACGTCGGACAGGGGGCGCGGAGGCCGCGTGAGCACCGCGGCGAGCGTCTCGTTGTAATTGGCGCCGTCGTACGGCACCTCGCCGGTCAGCATGCGGTACAGGATCACTCCCAGCGCGTAGATGTCGGTCAGGTGGGTGACGTCGGACTGCCCGCGCGCCTGCTCCGGCGACATGTACTTGGCCGTGCCGAGCACGGAGCCGTCCCGCGTCAGGGTGGTCTCTGTGGTGTCGCGCACGAACTTGGAGATGCCGAAGTCGATGATCTTGACGGCGGGCTCCTCGTGCCCGTCGTACGCGAGGAAGATGTTCTCGGGCTTGAGGTCGCGGTGCACGATGCCGGCCACGTGGGCAGCGGACAACCCCTCGAGAACCTGCTCGGCGATGCCCACGGCGTTGGTCAGGCTCAACGGGCCCGTTCTCCGCAACATCTGGGCAAGGCTCTCACCCTCCAGGTACTCCATGACGATGTAGGGCTCGCCCCACGGCGAGGTGCCCACGTCGAACACGCTCACGATGTTGCGGTGGCGCACGGCGGCCGCGGCCTTGGCCTCCCTGTGGAAGCGCTCGACGAGGACCTCGCTCGACAGGAACTCGGACCTGAGGAACTTGATGGCGACCTTGCTGCCGATGGTCGCGTGCTCGGCCAGGTAGATGGAGCCCATGCCGCCCTCGGCCAGCTTGCGCCGCAGGCGGTATCTGCCTTCCAGGGTCTCGCCGGCGTGCTCGTCCAACGTCATGGCTCGCCCTTTGTGGTGAAGACGAACGAGAACTCGAGCGGGGTCGCGTCGGAGCCCGGCGGGAAGACCCACGAGCGCACCGACGCGTCGAGGCAGCGCCGCATGCTCTCGATTCCCGCCCCGCTGCCGGACAGGGCCACGTCCTTGACCGCCCCGCTCGCCGCCAGCTGGACGCGGAAGCCCACGCTGAGATCCTTGTCGGACGGCGCGGCGCCAGCCTTGAGCGCCTGATCGTAACACGCCTTGAGCTCGGCTTTGCGCCTGGCCACGACCGCCCTACCGTCCGAGACACCGGCTTTCGCGGGCGCAGTCCCGGCGGCCCTCAGCCGAGGCTTCTTCCTGGCCATGTCCACGGTCACCACCTGGTCCGCGGTCGGCAGGACCGCCACGGCGAACGGCTCGTAGCCCTCGGCCTCCACCCGCAGGGGCACGATGGTGCTCTTCCGCTCCGCGCGGAACGGGTTCATGGGCACGAGCGCGTCCTGATAGTAGACGCGGGCGCTCTCGGGCGCGCCTTGCACCGTGACGAGGACACCCGCGTTCGGGCTGGTCTGCTTGAACGCCTTGACCGGCGCCCTGGCGTGCGCCGCGACCGGGATCTCGCGCATGCTGCCGCTGGGAGCGCCGCTTCCGGACAGCAGGACGGCCGCGACAACCGCGATCCCCGCGGCCGCGACCCCGGCAAGGACGAGGACGAGCGTGCGCCGCGGCATGCCCTTGACCGCGGGCCCGGGCGCGCCGCCGGTCCATTCCCCCGGCGTCCGGTCGAGGCCCATCTGCCCGAGGACCTTGGTCGCGATGCCGTCGACGTCCGTGACGGCGTGCTCCCCGAGGTCGCCGGTCGCGAAGCACAGCGTGTCGACGCTGTCCGTGATGTCCTTGAGCTTCTCCTCGCCCGTCCCGAAAGCCTCGAGCCGCGACAAAGCGTCGAGCATCTGTGCGGCGCTCTCGAACCGGTCCGCGGGATCCTTGGCCAGCGCGCGCATCACGATCGGCTCGGCCTCGGCCGGGAACCCGGCGTACGCCTCGCCCGGCGGCAGCGGCGGCATGGTGAGCGTGTTGATGAACAGCTCGCTGTAGTTCCCGCCCGTGAACGGGAAGGTCCCGGTCAGCATCTGGTAGAAGACCACGCCGGCCGCGTAGATGTCGGTCAGGTGGCTCACGTCGGCCCGTCCGCGCGCCTGCTCGGGCGACATGTACTCGAGGGTCCCGAGCACGGAGCCGGTGCGCGTCAGCTTGGCCTTCTCGCCCTCCCGGGAGAACTTGGAGATGCCGAAGTCGATGAGCTTCACGGTGCGCGCGCCGTCGCGCCCGTGAACGAGGAAGATGTTTTCGGGCTTGAGATCGCGGTGCACGATGCCGGCCTCGTGGGCCGCCTGCAGCGCGCGGAGGATCTGCGCCATGATCCCGCAGGCCGCGTCCAGGTCGACGGGGCCGATGCGGTCGAGCACGGCCGCCAGGCTCTCGCCCTCCAGGTACTCCATGACGAGGTACGGCTCGCCCCACGGCGAAACGCCCAGATCGAAAATGTCGATGATGTTATCGTGCTTGATGCGCGCCGCGGCCTCGGCCTCGCGGTAGAAGCGCGTGACGATGACTTCGCTGCCCACGAACTCAGTGCGCAGGAGCTTGACCGCAACCTCCCTGCCGATGGCCATGTGCTGCCCGAGGTAGATCGAGCCCATGCCGCCTTCCGCGATTTTTTTGAGCAGGCGGTAGCGCCCCTCGAGTACCTCGCCCGTATGATCCGCAAAGTGCATGGACGTCCTTGCCCTCGGAATGTTCCGATCTCAAAATATATTCCGCGGCCTCGAACGGACACAACAATCGTCTTTCGCGACGACACCGGAGATAGCATTTTTTTTGCGATTCCATTAATCATGCAGCGGTGTCTAATGCATCGGTCGGCGGTGTCTAATGCATGTCGGTCCGCCCTTTGCGAAGCGGGCCAAGGAGATGAGCCAAGATGAACATCACCGAAAGGTTTCTCGGGTTCGCCCTCCTGGGCGCCCAGTGGGTCATGTGGCTGCTCGTGTGTCTGTCGATCATCCTGATCACGGTGATGATCGAGCGGGGCATTTACTTCTTCGGCATGCGACCCGACATCTCGAGCCTTGTCACGGAGCTCGGGCGCCTCCTGCGCGTCAAGGATATCGCCGGCGCACGCAAGCTCGTGGAGGGCCTGAAGGGAGTGGCCCCGGCCGTGGCGGCGAGCATGCTCGAGGTGGCGGATCAGGGTCCGGCCGCGGCCGAAGAGGCGGCCATGGGCGCCGTGACGCGCGAGCGCATCCGGCTCGAGCGCAACCTGGTGTTCCTCGGCACCGTGGGCAACAACGCGCCGTTCATCGGCCTGTTCGGCACCGTCATCGGCATCATCCGCTCCTTCCACGACCTCTCGCTCAACACGCAGGGTGGCGCGGGCACGGTCATGGCCGGCATCTCCGAGGCGCTCGTGGCCACGGCCATCGGTCTGCTCGTGGCGATTCCGGCGGTCGTGGCGTTCAACGTGTTACAGCGCCGCATCAAGACCCTGCTCGCGGACGCCGATGTCCTCGGCCGGGTCGTGCTGGCGGGCCTCAAGGGCCATGTCGCGGGCGGCAAGGAGTAGCGGTCATGCAGGGGCCATCCCAGAACGACGAGGAGATGATCACCGGCATCAACGTCACGCCGCTCGTGGACATCACCCTCGTGCTCCTCATCATCTTCATGGTCACGGCCACGTACATCATGGCGCGCTCCATCCCCGTTGATTTGCCCGAGGCCGCCACGGGCGAGGATGTGGTGACCACGTTCGCCATCACCGTCACCGGCGACGGAGCCACCTACCTGGACGGTCGCAAGGTCGACGAGGGCACGCTGCAGGGCAGTATCCGTTCGGCCAAGGCCAAGAACAAGGACGTGCGCGTGGTCATCGCGGCCGATGCGGACGTGCGTCACGGCCGCGTCGTGAGGGTCATCGACCTCATCCGCAAGGAAGGCGTGGCCAAGTTCGCCATCAACATTGATGACGAAAAGGAAAAATAGCCGCGCCATGGCCCCCCCGTCCAAGGGGCGTCACTCCGTCGCGTTTGTCGTCTCCGCGATCATCCACGCGACGGTCGCGCTCGCGTTGATCGTCGTCCCTATGCAGCTCGAAAAGAAGAGCCGCATCGTCGACATGTCCATCCACAAGGCCGAGCCCAAGAAGGAGGCGCTGCCGCCGCCGCCACCGCCCGAGCCCGTGAAGCCGCGCATCAAGGCGCCCAAGGAGGCCGAACCGCCGCCCGAGCCGCCCCCGGACCAGCCGCCGGAGCCGCCGCCGACCTTCAACATGGGAGACAACACGTTCGCCACGGGCGGCGGGGCGTGGGCGCTCAACCGATCCGAGGGGACGGGCAATATCGGCGCCGTGGCCGGCAAGTTCAAGCCCGGGCCGCCCAAGCCGACCATCGCACCTGCGGGAGACGCCTTCCGTCCGGTGCCCCTGAAGGACCTCTCCAAGCCGCCGGAGCCCGAGTCCGGCAGCATCGGGCTGCCGCCCTACCCCGAGGATGCGCGCCGGCAGGGCATCGAGGGCGCGGTCGTGCTGCAGGTCTTCATCGCCAGGACGGGACATGTGACGCGCGTGCGCATCATCAAGGATCCCGGCGGCGGCCTCGGCGCCGTCGCCCAGTCGGCCATGCTCAAGGAGAGCTGGAAGCCGGGCCGGGACAAGGCCGGACAGGCCGTCGACACGGTCATCGCCTACTCGTATCGATTTGTCCTCGATGGTTGAAAACCCTCCCCATCCATGTCATAGTTTGGCATCGTTATTTTGTGTCACGACAGCCGAACAGGATGGTCCATGAGGGATATGAGACGAAGAATCCATCTGAGCGAAGTGAAATTGTTGTCCATCCTGGTCGCGTCGGCGGCCCTGTTGCTGTCGGCGCAGGCCCGGGCGCAAGCCTCGACGACCGTGAAGGATCCCAAGGACACGAGCTTTTCGATCCAGCTCTTCAGACCCGCGCCGGGCCCGTTGAACTTCATCGCAGTGGAATCGCCTGAAATAGGCGATGACATGATGCCGTCGGTGGGCTTCGTGGCCTCGTACCAGCACAAGCCATTCGTCATCCTCACGTGCGACGGCGACAGTTGCGGCGACAGCAAGAAGAGCATCAACGTCGTGGAGAACCTCGCCACCGCGGATGTGCTCGGCAGCTTCAACTTCCTGTACCGTTTTCAGGTCGGCCTGGCCATCCCCCTCGTCCTCGCGCAGCGGGGACATGATTTCAAGGTGGTCCAGGAAGGCGCCGGCGACACCTACAGGAAATGGCTCCAGGATGACGGCTCCTACGGCACGACGTTTGCTGTGAGCGACATTCGCCTGCACCTCAAGGCACGGATCCTGGGCGAGGAGAAGAAGGATGGCCCGGTGCTGTCGGCCGCGGTGATCCCGACGTTCCCGCTTCAGGGATGGGCCAAGTTCGGAAAAGGGTTCACGGGCGACGGATTCATGACCCTCGAGGCGCCCAAGATCCTGTTCGGCTACCGCTTCTCGCAGCTTCGCGCCGCGGCCAATCTCGGTGTGATCTGGCGTCAGAAGTCCGAGTTCTTCTCTGCCGAAGAAGGACACACGCTGACCTACGGCGGCGCCCTCGGATATGCTGTCATCAAAGAGGTTGAGATTATCGGTGAGATTTTCGGCCAGAAGTCGTTGGTTTCAAAGAACTTCACAGACCTCGACAGCGCCCCGCTCCTGTTCCTCGGCGGCGCCCGATTCCGGGCTTCGGACTTCGTGTTCACCGTGGCCGGCGGCGGCGGGATCCTGAGCGGCGTGGGCGTGCCCCAGTTCCAGGTCGTGGCGGGCGCGGCATGGGCGCCCCAGGCCGAGAAGAAAGAAGGCTTGGAAGTTTCGGAGAGCGACCGGGACGGCGACGGGATCGACAACGATTCCGACGAGTGCCCGGACGAGCCCGAGGATCCGGACGGGTTCCAGGACGAGGATGGTTGCCCGGACCTCGACAACGACAATGACGGGATTCTCGACGGCTACGATTCATGCCCGAACGAGCCCGAGGACAAGGACGGTTTCCAGGACGACGATGGCTGCCCGGACCTCGACCACGACGCCGACGGCATCCCGACTCCGGTCGATAAATGCCCCGACGAAGCCGAAGATTTGGACGGATTCGAGGACCAGGACGGCTGCCCGGATCCGGATAATGACAAGGACGGCATCTGCGACCCGTGGGTCGCGGAAAAAGGGCTCTCGCAGAAGTACGCCTCGATCTGCAAGGGCTCGGACGCCTGCCCGAACGAGCCCGAGGACAAGGACGGTTTTGAGGACAATGACGGCTGCCCGGACTTCGACAACGACAACGACGGCGTGCCGGACGCGAAGGACAAATGCCCGAACCAGCCCGAGACCCTGAACGGGTTCGAAGACGATGACGGCTGCCCGGACAAGGGGCCGGTTCTCGTGGTGGTGACCGAGGACAAGATCGAGCTCAAGGAAATGATCCAGTTCGAAACCGATTCGGACAAGATCGTGGGCCAGAGGTCGTTCGAAATCCTCGACATCGTGGCGAAAGTGCTGAACGGCAACAAGAGCGTGCGCGTGACCATCGAGGGCCACACGGACGACAAGGGCAACGCGGTGCACAACCGCGACCTGTCCAAGCGCCGCGCGGACTCTGTGAAGAGGTACCTCGTCGACAAGGGCGTGGCGGCAAATCGCATGGAGACCGCCGGCTACGGTCCGGATCGGCCCATCTCCAACAACAAGACGGCAGCGGGCCGCGCGCAGAACCGGCGCGTGGAGTTCGTCATCATCCAGCCCGAGAAGAAGGCAGCCGCACCGACTTCCGGCGGCGAGATGGACTTCACGACCGACGGGGCGGAAAAGAAAGCCGCGCCCCAGTCGGACGAGATGGACTTCACGACCGATGGAGCGGACACGAAGAAGGAACAGAAGAAGGAAGAGCCCAAGGGCGACACCATGGACTTCACGCAGTAGCAAAAATCGCGTCGATCATCCGCCCCTTGTTTCTACCCCACTCCTCCATCCGCGTGTATGAGCTCCACGTTCGAGCGCGGGGCCTCCACGAGCCCCCCGTCATCGAGACGGATCTCGAGCACGAGCGACCTGCCGCCCGAGCCGGTGATCCGCGGCGCCTCGGGGATGCCCTCCACGCGACCCAGGGCGCCGAACGCCTTTCCCCGCACGATGCGCACTCGGGCACCCGGCTCTACCGAGGTCGATAGATCCCGCGAGCGCGGCGCCGAGTCGAGCGGTGCGGCCGACACATCCGGACGGATCACGCCCGCGCGAATCTGCGTGGCGCCGCTGACCGATACCGTATGGCCCGCAAGAGACGCGAGCAGGTCGAAGGTTCGCGCCGCCATGGGAAGCTCTCCGAACCCCTCGGTCAGGATCAGGGTGAAGCCGAGCCCCTCGTCACCGGTCACGGAAAGGTTGCGCGTCGCGCCAATCAGCTCAAGGAGGTCGGCCGCGTCCATGCTTGACGTGACGAGCCCACGGGCGCCCACTGCGCCGAGCCGCGCGAGCGCCTCGCGGGTGACCCGCCCGCCGCCGGCCAGGATCGCCCCGCGGTGCACGTCGAGGATCCCGTCCGCGTCCACCTTCTCCCCGGGCCGGTCCGAAATGCGCACGAGCGTCCCGGACTGCTCGCCGCCCACCCCGAAGATGCCCTGGACGAACGCGATCTCGGCCTCGATCTCGACTCCGAAGCCCGGGATCACGGACGCCACGCGGCCCGGCATGTAGGCCGTGATCTCGAGCGGCTTCGGAGCGGCGCGCAGCATGATCTGGCCCGTGACCTTCGAGACCGACTCCAGGATCCCGTCCACGGGCGACTCCACGATCTGCCGGAACATGCCGAAGAAAGATCGGCTTTCGGCCAAGAGCCGGCCGCGTCGCACGCTCTCGCCCGCCGCGACCCGCATGCAGCTTGGGACCTCGGCGCAGGGCACCCCGAGCACCGACGCCACGTTCACGGGATGAATCTCACCCGGCAGAAGGGCGCGCGCCACCACGTCGGTCGCACCAACCGATTGCCCCTGCTCGACCAGCACCTCCCCGCGGATGGGGAGCACGCGCCTGCGTCGGACCATCGCGCGCGGCGACACCAGCAGGCCCGGGATCGAGGCGCGCGCCATCAGCCGCCCTCCGAGACCGGTACGCCCAGGGCTTCGAGCCAGCTTCGCACTCCACGCAGGCGTTCGTCCTCGCCGCCGGGCCATGCGAGGGGACGCCCCCGCCCGTCGAGGATGAGACCGACGAGCCCGCCGCGAACACCGGCCGACACGCGCGCGCCAGGACCTGCGCCCACGTCGAAGCCGCGAGCCGGCGTGAGGCTGAGCTCGGCGTCCTCGCCGGACGCGAGCGGAATCACCCTCAGCTCTCCGAACGCGAGCTCGCCGCGCGTTTCCCGCTCACCGGTGCGCATCGCAAAGGAGAGGCACGTTCTCCCCGGCTTTGTGCGACCGACCGGAGCCACGCACGTGCCGAGCTCCTGCAGGCAGTCGTGTTCGAGGACCGACAGCGCGGCCTCACGGTTGACGCACGACAGCACGCCGAGGTGGGGCATCATGAAGATGGAGTCCTTGGCGAGGCGCGTCACGCCCTCGGGCAGGAACGCATCGATAAGCATGGCCGCGGTCTCGCCGGGGTGCGGCGCATGGGACAGGACTCCCCCGGAGCCGATGATGAGGTCGATGGCCATCGGACGCACGAGCGTGCCGTCGTCGCCGCCTCCGGAAAAGGCCTTGTCGATGTTCATGTCGTGACGGCGCCCTTTGAGGGCCGTGGCGAACGACTGGTGCTGCGCGAACGAGAGCCGAAGCGCCTCGCGCGCAAGCGCCTGCTCCACGAGCAGATCGGGAACCGTGTCCGGTACCGTGGTGGGGCGGATGGTCTTGTTGAGCAGGCGGTTCAGGATCTCCGCGGCCGACAGATCGAACGGCAGCCAGCGCCGCACGTTCTGAATGCCGCACGCGGCGACCACGTTGGCCGCGGAGTAGCTCATGCCCAGGTTGGCGCTCACGGTGCGCGTGAACACGCCGTCGACCACCGAGAAGACGTCGGTCGTCGCGCCCCCGATGTCCACGCACAGGGTCGCCACGCCATCGCGCTCGGCGGTTGCCTTGAGGATCTCCCCGACCGCGGACGGCGTGGGCATGACGGGCGCGTCGGTCCACCCGACGAGCTTCGCGAAGCCCGGCGCCTGCCGCATGACGTGGTCGAGGAAGATCTCGTGGATGCGATCGCGGGCGGGCCCCAGGTTCTCCTCGTCGACCGTGGGGCGGATGTTGTCCACGGCGCTGAGCTCCACCTTGTCGCCGAAAGCCGCGGCGACCTGCTCGCGCACCTCCCGGTTCCCGGCGAAGATGACCGGCAGCCTGTAGCCCTCCCCGAAGCGGGGACGCGGGTCGGCCGCGGCCAGGAGCTCGGCCATCTCGATCACGCGCAGGTCGGCGCCGCCGTCCACGCCGCCGGCCAGGAGCGCCATGTCGGGTCTGAGCTTGCGCACGCGCTCGATCTGCTCGTGCAACGGACGCGGGTCGTCGCAGGCCACCACGTCGGCCACGATGGCTCCCGCTCCGAGGGCCGCGCGCTCCGCCGATTCGGCGCTGATGCGTCGCACAACGCCGGCCACGGCCATCTGCAACCCCCCGCCTGCCGACGACGTGGACAGGTATGCGTCCACGCCCTGCCCTCCTCGCGCCGGTCTCACGATCGCCCCGTCTTCGTTGAGGATCCTGCGCCCGGACACGGCCGAGAGCTCCTCGATTGCGGTCGCCACGCCCACGGTCACATCCTCGAACGGCGCCTCCACGGTCGTGGGCGCCTCGCCGCGGAACGTCTCGCGGAACACGCCGTCCTTCCTCTCGACGAGGATGGCCTTCGTGGTCGTGGACCCGCAGTCGGTGATGACGAAGACCTCGGCCGCGCGGTCGCTCATCGCGGGGCGGCCCCTGCTGCGGAGAGCTCCTCGATGCGGCGCACGAGCAACTCCACCGAGCGCCTGTCCTCGAGAGCACGCGCCACGACGGGCAGATCGCGGGCGGCAAACACCGCCCGAACGAGCGGCTCGACCGCGTGGAGCACCTGGCTCCCGAGGAACGAAAGAGGCCGCACGGACTCGAGCAGCAGCACCGCGGGCGCCTCCATGCGACGCTCGACCACGGCGTGCGCCAGGCGTTCGAGCGGTTCGGGCAGGATGTCCGGCTTGGGCCCGGGATCCACCGCGAACGCGCGCTTGAGCTCGTCGAGGAACCTTCCCATGGGGTGCGCTTCCATGGCCGCAGAGTGCGACGTCGCGGGCCGGCTGGTCAAATTCCCGCCATGGGCCGGGCTATGGTCTCTTGAGCTTGAACGGGCGCCCCAGGACGTGCTCCCGAGGGCCTTCTCCCGAAAGCCGCTTGTCGCGGGGATACTCGCACTCCGCCTGCACGCACACGCGCTTCACTCCGGACAAGGACTTGAGCGGCCTGGGACATCGTTCGCGCAAGGCTTTCCAGACCTCGTCGAGCCACGACATGCGCCGGATGGCCTCGGCCCGGCCCATGGGCTCGCCCGGCCTGCCTGCGATCAACCGCACCGCGGTTGTTTCGCTCTCGTCCCGCCGCAGGACGAGACGTCCCCTGGCGTCGCCCCGCCTAAAATCGCACACCCACTCGGACGGAACGGGCAACAGTCCGTCGAGGATGGTGCGCTTGGAGCCCTCTGCATCGTCGGAGACGTCGTACCCGAGGATCGCGCGGCGGTTTCGCAGAGCTTCGAACGCTCCTTTCAGGCAGTCCGTGTCCATACGGCCTTCCATGCTCCCGGTCATGCCGACGGTCGGCTCCCCGCCGCAGGCGACCGCGGCAACGACGGCCAACCCGAGCACGCGCACCGCCTTCACCCGCGCCTCTGCCTGGGCCCGCGCGCCTCCGTATGCTCACGCACCTCGACGGGATCGCGCCGATCCTTGAGCTTGCTTCCCTTCCCGTGACCCGCGCCGGGCTTGTACATGATGAACAGGTAGTTGAAGCCGCGCAGGAAGTAGTTCCCCTCCACGGCGGCCGTGTGCCAGTGGTTGCGCTTGAGCGACGCGTTGTGCCGCACCACTGACACGATGTCGACCGGTGCGAAGCGCCTCGCGAGCATGGCGTACAGCTCGAAGCCGATGGGGATGAGCGGCTCGCCCTTCTTGTGCGAGTCGCACACGTAGAGCGCCATGTACCGCTCGGGCCGCAGGATCCTGTGAATCTCCGAGATGACGCGCTCCATGGCGTCGAAGTAGTCGCGCGATCCGGCCGACAGCTCGCCGATGCAGTCGCGCGACCCGGAGTAACGGATGTGATCGGAGTACGGCGGATCCACGAACACGAAGTCGGCCTTGCCGTCCTCGAGCGGCAGCTTGCGGGCGTCCGCGCGGAACACCTCGGCCCGGGGCGGCGCGATGTCGTAGCACAGCGCGCGCCGGTCGAGGGAGCGCGCCACGTCGAGGGTCGTGCCCGAGCCGGCCATGGGATCGACCACCATGTCGCCGGGACGCGTGTAGCGCTCGAGCACGTTCCAGATGACATACGACGGCGTGGCGCCGATGTAGTCCGGATCGCCCTGCACGCCTTTGCCGTAGCTCTGGGACGGGTAGTCCCACAGGGTGGTGGTCTCCAGCTTGAGGGGCGGCTTGGTCATGCGAGCGTGGATACTATGGGCAAATCCCCTCCCGATCAACCGCGCCACAGGCGACTCTCCCGGCCGTTCCTCCCCACAGCCTCTCATGCTCGGGAACGCCGTGTGTGCTGTCGAAGGGTTGGGGGGCAAGACCCGCGCCGACCTGCCGGAGTCACGGGCACAGGCACGGCTTGGGCTTCTCGTCCTCGGGCTTCTCGGGCGGTGCCGGGGGTTCGTTTTCGAGGCGCCCTTGGTGACGAGGATGCT
>JAQTNF010000076.1 GCA_028713995.1 Deltaproteobacteria bacterium
CTGCGGCCATGGCGCCCGCGAAATCGCCCCGATCGCACAGGGTCTTCCACGCGCTCGGCCGCGCCCCGTGTTCCACGCCGATCCTGGCCCGCGCCCTCGACCGGACACCATCGTCGGGAACGACCGCTTCCGATACCGACCGCAGTCCGGGCGTGGGCCCCTCGCGCCGCGCCCCCGGCGGCGGGGACGTCACCTGCCGCTGCTCCACGGTCACGCGGCCGAGTCGACCATCGGCGCGCAGCCTTCGGCCCGCACCGATCCGGATGCCGTGCTCGTCGATCCCGATGCCGCTGACGAGCACCACGCCCCGGGTCACGTCCACATCGAGAGCCTCGCGTCCCTCGTCCCATGCCACCTGGAACTCGGTCCCGAGCACGACCACGCGGTAGGGACCGGCCTCGACCGACCAGCGCCTATGCCCGTTGCCGCGGATGCTCGCGCGCACGCGTCCGCCCGCCAGGTCGATGCGCACATAGTCCCTGTCCGACTCGACCACGCGCGTCGTGGTGCCCGCCCACAGGGCGATTTCGCTGCCGTCCGCGAACCGGACCGGGACCGGCTCGCCTGCACCCGAGCGGATCCATCGCCCCTCGCCCGCCCTTGCCGGCGCAACGCCCACCGAGAACGCGAGCGGCTCCGGAGCCGAGCCGCGAACCACCACCACGATCGCCGCCGCAACGAACAGCACCCCCACGGCCGCGCCCACCGCCATGATCCTTTGCTGGCGCCTCACGCGACCGGAGCGCACCAGGCAAATGAAGGCGTTCTTCTGCGCCCCGCGCCGCTCCGCGGGCAACACGCCGCCCAGGTCGGCCGCAACGCTCCCGCCCATACGCTCGAGCCTCTTCGTATCATCGCCCATGGTCGACTTCCTTCATCAGCGAGGCGAGGATCGGATCTTGACCCGCCTCGGACAGGAACGCCTTGCGCGCCCGCTCGACGCGCCTTTTTGCGGTCGACAGGGAACAGCTCGCCAAGCGGGCCGTGTCCTCGAGCGTGTTGCCGTCCACGAAGCGCAGCGCGAATACGATGCGATCGTCGATGCGCATACGGTCGAGGGCGGCGTAGAAGCGGCGCGCGTTGGCGCCCTCCTCGGGTCCGCCGTCGAGCGCGGGCGCGTCCGGCACCTCGCGCACGAGCACGAGGATTCGCCTCACTTTGCGGCGCCGCAGCTCCCTTCGCACTGTGTTCACGGCGACTCCCGCGATCCAGTCGCCGAGCGACGAAGGATCGCGCAGGCCGCGGATCGACGAGAGCACGTTTTCGAACACCTGTTGCACCACATCGTCGTGGTCCGCGTCGGCGCCAAGGAGCCGCCACACGCGCCGGTTGATGGTATCGCCGAAACGCTCGTAGAAGGCGTCCGCCGCGATCGTGTCGCCCCGCTCGAGGCCGCGCAGGATCTCCTCGTTGGACAGGACCCGCGTGACGAGCGGGATCACCTCGGCCCCTTTGAGCCCGGTCCTTCTTGCGTGTCCTTCGATGTTCATTCGCTCATCGATAACAACCGCCTCCCTCATCCCCACACAACAAGGTGCCGCGAGGGGCGAAAAACGGTTCAATCAGCCGGCCGTCCGACCGCCGGACGCCTGTGCCACGGCAACCTCTGTGCCGCTGTCCGCCATCCTCCGCTCGACCTCGTCGAGGAAGGCCTCCACATCCCCCTCGACGACGGACTTCTTGCGGATGACGTGTGCCGTCGTGGTGCCTGTGAAGATGAGCGCGTACCGCGGGCCACGCACCAGCCTCGTGAGCCCCTTCCAGTAGGTCTTGCCTTCGGACGCCCGCCCCTTGGCGAAGATCCCGTCCTCGCAGATCTCGATCTCGTGCTCGCCCAGCGCGAGCCTGTTCTCATCCTTGGAGACGATCTGGCGCGTGGCCTTCTCGAGCCTCGTGAGCAGGATCCTCTTCAGCCAGAACACGTAGCCCACGCAGGCGAGCGCTCCGAACGGCATGAACACGGCCCAGCGCCCGGTCCGGTACGAGATGATGGCCATGAAGATCATGATCATCACCGCGAAGAACGCCTGGTTTCGCACGACCGACCGCTTGAGCGGCTGCGACTGCGCGAAGTTGAACCTGTTGAAGAAGACGAAGTCCTCGACCTCGACGTTGAACCGTATCTTCATGGCGAAGATGCTACCGTCCCTTTGAGCGACCCTCAAGCCCTTCCGGCCAGCCTGGAGGGAGCGGCGCCTCGATCGCGACCGCCTCGCGCGTGACCGGGTGCGGGAACGTGACGCGAAACGCGTGCAGCCAGATG
Organism: Deltaproteobacteria bacterium; assembly: GCA_028713995.1. GTDB lineage: Bacteria > Myxococcota_A > Polyangia > JAAYKL01 > JAAYKL01 > JAQTNF01. The sequence continues at coordinate 2,264 of JAQTNF010000076.1, forward strand.
CGGCCGTCCGGCAGGGCCACGGGCGAGCCGTACTTGCGGTCGCCCACGATGGGGCAGCCGATGGCCGCGAGCTGCACTCGGATCTGGTGCGGCAGCCCGGTGAGCAGGTCCACCTCCACGAGGCTCGTGTCCCCGCGCGCTTCGAGCAACCGGTAGGCGAGCCGGGCCTCGCGGCCTTCCCCCTCGCCGCACACGCGCGTCACGCGCGCGGCCTGATCCTTCAGCAGCCTATGGCGCAGCTCACCCTCTGCCGGTTCCGGCGCGCCGTGGACGATCGCGCGATAGACCTTGTACACATCCCTTGCACGCAGGGCGGCCGACAGGCGCGACGCGGCCTTGGAAGTCTTGGCCAGGATCATGGCGCCCGACACGGGCCGGTCGAGCCGGTGCACGAGGCCCAGGTACACGTTGCCGGGCTTTTCGTCGCGGCGCTTCAGGAACTCCTTCACCACCGTGAGCACGTCGAGATCGCCCGAGAGGTCGGCCTGGGACAGGAGCCCGGCGCGCTTGTCGACGACGAGCACGTGGTTGTCCTCGTACAGGATAGGGAGCAGCGTGCCCACGATCTTGACCCTGCCCACGACTGCCCTCCGTTCCACGCGACGACGACCGGGCCGAGAATACACGACCGCCTATGCAGGGGCCAGCTTGCCGAGCGGGTCCGGTCCGATATATTTGTTCCTGAGCGTTCTTCCATATCTGCCTGAAGGAGAAACGAAGATGAATCCCCATAACCGTACGGTGGCGCAGATTGTCGATGAGCAGGTCGCGAAATGGCGGCTCGGGTTCCTTGCCGCCGAGTCCGGCGAGCATCGGCCGGTCATCACCATCTCGAGAGATCCCGGGAGCCTGGGAAGGCCGGTCGCGAAGAGGATTTCCGAACTCTATGGCCTGGACCTCTATGCGGGCAACATCATCGACGAGGTGGCGAAGAACGCGCACATGAGCGCGTCCGTGATCCGGTGTCTCGACGAGCGCGCGAGGACCTATGTGGACGATCTCATGTCCTCCCTGCTCGGGGAGCGAAACCTGTCGGCGGACGAGTACCTCGAGCATCTCGTGAAGATCATCGGCACCATCGGGCGGATGGGCCACGCGGTGGTCCTCGGCCGCGGGGCGAACTTCATCCTGCCGGCGGAGCGCGTCTTCAAGGTGCGCGTCATCGCGCCCATGGCGGCGCGGGTGAAGCACGTGATGGAGGAGTTCGGGGTTGCGGAGGCGGAAGCCACCCGCCGCGTCAAGATCGTCGAATTGGATCGCGCCGGGTTCGTCAGGAAGTACTTCCATGCCGACATCTCGGATCCGTTGAACTACGATCTGACTGTCAACTCCGCGCGCATGAGCGTCGACCAATGCGTGGACGGCATCGTGGCGTCCCTGCCATGGAAGCTCAAGGCCTGAGCGAGACCGCGGCTCTTTGCCACGCCGGAGGTCGGCCCCGCGGTCAGACTTTCACCGGGGTGCCCTTCCGGCCGGGTCGCTTGACGCCGATGACGCCGTAGCTCTTGAGCTTGCGGTACAGCGTCGCCGAGCCGATCCGGAGCTGCTCGGCCGTGCGTGTCTGGTTTCCGGCGTTCAGGTCCAACGCCGCGAGGATGTACTCCTTCTGGACCTCATCGAGCGGCCGCACCTTCCCCCCGGTGGCCATGGGCTTCGGGAATGCCCGGCGGATCTCCTCGGGCAGGTCCTCGAGCTCCACGCGGGTCGCGCGAGCGAGCGCCACGGCGCGCTCCATGGCGTTCTGGAGCTCGCGCACGTTGCCCGGCCATTCGTAGCGCAGGAGCTGGTCCGCGGCGCCCGGGGTGAGGCCGGAGATCTTGCGCTCCATCCGGGTCGCCGCGTCCGCGAGCAGCACCCGGGCGAGCGGCAGGACGTCGTCCCTGCGATCGCGCAGCGGCGGAACGTTCAGCTCAACCACCTTGAGCCTGTAGTAGAGGTCCTGCCTGAACGCGCCGCCGGCGACCCCGTGGGAGAGGTCGCGGTTCGTGGCGGCCACGATGCGCACGTCCACCTCACGGCTCTTGTTCTCGCCGACGCGCCGGATCTCCCGTTCCTGGAGCACCCGCAGGAGCTTGACTTGCATGCCCGGAGAAACCTCGCCGATCTCGTCGAGGAGCAGCGTTCCATGGTTGGCGGCCTCAAAGAGGCCGGGGCGATCCGACGTCGCGCCGGTGAACGCGCCGCGCGCGTGGCCGAACAGCTCGCTCTCGAGGAGCGTCTCGGTGATGGCGCCGCAGTTGACGGCGATGAACGGCCCCGCCGCCCGCGTGGACTCCTCGTGGACGAGCCGCGCGATCCGTTCCTTGCCCGATCCGCTCTCGCCCGTGATGAGGATCGTGGCATCGACCTTCGCCACCCGGCGCGCCAGGTCCACGACCTGCTGCATCTTGCCGCTCTTGGCGACGATACCGTCCGGTTCCTCCACATGTTGCGCCACGCGGACGAGCGCGCGGCGGCGCACGCGGAGCTTCTGCTCGGTGGTCTTGAGCGTCTCCGTGACCCGCTGGAGCGAGACGTCGAGGCTCTCCTTGAGGCGCCCCGGCTCGAAGAACCCCAACTCCTCGGCGCGCTCGTCGCCCCACTCGTCGCGCGTGCGTCCCAGGAGATTGCACGCCGCGTGCCCCTTGCCCATGCAGCGATCCTCGAGGACGTAGATCTCCTTGCCGGCGACGTGGGTCAGGTAGCCGCTCATGAGGCCGCAGATGGTCCAGCACACGGCCGAGTCGGAGCGGCCGAAGTGCAGGAGGTGCTGCTCCGCCTCGTACGACGCGAGCAGCATCGCGCCATTCTTGGTAAGCGGATCCTCGCTTCCCGGCTCCGCGCGGAACAGTCCCTCGAGGGTGTGGATGCGCAGGCCGGCACGCCGCCATTCGGTGTCGCTCGCCCACTTGAACTCCGCGTGCATCGCCTCGGCCATGCGCCAGCCGTGGGCGAAACCGAACTGCGTGAGCACCGCGCGCGCGGCGGTCAGGCCGAAGTTCTCCACCAGGTACTTGCGCAGGAGCCCCATGGCCAGGGCGTCGAGGAGGAGCGCACGCTGCCCGGCGAAGCGGATGACGCCTCCCTCGGGATCGAGCTCCAGGAGCTCCTTGTGGTGCAGGTCCTCGACGCGCATGGGCCACCTTTCTCGTTCAATTTGAATGAAAGACTACATCATATTGATTGAATAAGCCAGCCCTCCAGAATCTCCAAAGATGCAAGTGTCCGGATCAATGCGCTTCCGGTCAGCGGTCCGGATGTTGCTGGCTTCGGTGCCGAGCCGTAGGGCGGCTCACCCAAAAGGAGAACATCATGGAGACCATGCAAACGCACGTGGGAAAGATCGAAACGCGGCTCAGGAAATGGGGCAAGACCCTCGACAAGCTCGCGGTCAAGGCCGACGAGGCCGGCGCCGAGGTCAAGGCCGACTACCGCAAGAACGTCGACGACCTGAAGACGAAACACCAGGCCGCGCGGGTGAAGCTCGACGAGCTCAAGGTCGCGGGCGCCGAGAAGTGGCAGACCCTCAAGACCGGGGTCGAGGGCGCCTGCAACGAGATCGAGGACGCCTACAGGAAGCTGAAGAGCTCGCCGGAGAAGTGACGTCGTGCCGTGGAGCATCGCCGGCGTCTTCGTCGTTCGGATCATCAACGGTCCCGGTCGCAAAAGCGCCCGGGGAAAACCGGAGCGCTACAGAGGGAGGATTGAATGAGACACGTATCCAGAATCGGAATCATGGTGTTGGCCGCGACCATCGGGGCCATCGCAATCGCCGCGGGATGCTCGAACGCCCCGCTGCGCACGGAGAAGTCCACTTCGGGGATCCGCGCCGCCCAGGAGGTCGGGGCGGCCCAGGTCCCGCAAGCCTCGCTCCACTTGCAGCTCGCCAGGGAGGAGCTGGCGCAGGCCCAGGGGCTTTCCAAGGAAGGCGAGAAGGAGCAGGCCGAGTCGCTGCTGATGAGGGCCGAAGCCGACGCCGAGTTGGCCGTCGCGCTGTCTCGCGAGAGCACCGAGAAGTCCGAGGCCCAGCAGGCAGTGGAACGCGTGCGCCAGCTCCGACAGGACAACAAGTAACCCGTGGGAATGTACAACCCCTCAACCGAAAGGAACCTCACATGAAAATGAATCGCATATTGATCGTCGTCGCCTGCGCCGGAATCTTCGGCGGTTGCGCGGCCACCGTCCCGAAGGAACTCGTCAGCGCCCGCGAAGCCTACCGTCGCGCAAGCACCGGGCCCGCGGGCCAGGTCGCGCCGGCCGACGTGCACGTGGCGAACCAGGCGCTCGCCCGGGCGGAGCAGTCCTTCGAGGAGAATCCCGATTCGTACCAGACGCGGGACCTCGCCTATGTCGCGGAGCGCAAGTCGCAGCTGGCCGAGGCGAATGCCTCCATCGCCATGGAGAAGAAGAACCAGGCCCAGGCAAACAGCGACTACCAGTCGACCCAGGGCAGCATCATCGCGAACACGAAGCAGGATCTGACCCGGACGCAAACGACGCTGGCGGCGTCGGAGCGCAGCGGGCAGATGACGGCCGCACAGCTCGCGGCCGAGAAGAATGCGCGGGCGGCAGCCGAGAAGCGCGCGGCCGACGCGATGGCGGCGCTCGCCAAGCTGGCAGCGGTCAAGGACGAGCCCCGCGGAATGGTCATCACGCTCTCCGGGAGCGTGCTCTTCGCGTCCAACCAGGCGACGCTGCTGCCCGAGGCGCGCACGCGGCTCGACCAAGTGGCCGCCGTGCTGCTCACGACCAAGGAGCGCAACCTCGTCGTCGAGGGGCACACCGACTCCCGGGGCACCGACGCCCACAACATCGACCTGTCGCAGCGCCGGGCGGACGCGGTCCGCTCCTATCTCGTGCAGCAGGGCTACGAGTCCGATCGGATCCAGGCCCACGGGCTCGGCAAGGGAACCCCGGTCGCCGACAACGGCAACGCCGAGGGGCGCGCCAACAACCGCCGCGTCGAGATCATCATCGAGCGCGAGTCGCACGCGGCCAACAGGTAGCGGGCAAGGAGATGGGTAAGACCATGAGACACACGATACCGGGCATCACGTTCTTCCTCGTCGCCGCCCTTGCGGGGGGCTGCGCAACGACGGACGGGAAAGCGGCGGTCGAGCCGAAACAAAGCGGAACCGCGACTGTGAAGCTCGAAAAGGCCAAGACCGAGACGAAGGAGGCGGTGCAGGCGTCGCAGGACTACGCCTACGCGCAGAAGACGGAGTTCGTCGACAAGATGAAGAAGGATCTGACCGGGATCCAGGAAGAGGTGGATCGGCTCTCCGTCAGGGTCGACAAGTCCAGCGGCGCGGCAAAGGCCGACGCCAAGATCAGGCTCGAGGAGGTGCGCCAGAAATGGGCGCAGGCCAAGAAGCAGCTCGATCAGGCCGAGAGCGCCACCGAGGCCACCTGGGACAACGTGAAGGGCGGCGTCCGGAAGTCCTACGGCGAGCTGAAGGACTCCTTCGACAAGACGCGCCAATGGCTGAGCGACAAGATCGAGGCCTGACAGGCGAACGCGCAGGACACATCAATTCGATTGAACCCGCCGACCTTCCGGAATCGCCCCCGATGCAAGTGCTTGAACTTGTTTGTTTCCCATCGGTGGCCCGATAGCTGCAATGCCCGACCGGGAAGGGATCGGTCAACATGGGGAACTGGCAACTGGCATTGGTGATCCTGGCCTCGGTGCTCGTCGGGGCGTTTATTCCCCTGCTCGTCATGCTGGCGAGCGCAATTCATCGCGCCGGCAGGGAATTCGCCGACATCGGCGCGCGGCTGAAACGCACGCTGACCAAGGTGGAGCTCATCTCCGATCGCGTCGAGGTGCTGAGCCGGGGCTTCGAGGGCAAGGAGGCCGATCTCGCGGACGCCCTCACGTCCGTCGGGAACCTGGCCCGCGGCCTCGATCGGAACATGAAGCTCATCAACATCTTCTCGACGATCATCGCGTCCGTCGGGACGGTCATCGCGGCTTTCGTCAAGACACGGTTCCCCGCAGAAGAAACCAGAGAGCCTCCCCCGTCCGGCGCATCGCCGGAGAAGACCACGGACGAGGACTCGCGGCCATGACCGAGCACGAGACAAACCTGGATGAGCTGAACGCCGGCATCGCTCAATTACGTGTGGAAATCTCCGCACTCGCCGCCGAGATGAAACATGAGGTTCCCGGCAACGGCGGCAAGCCCGAGAGCGGATGGACGGCCTTCCGGCACAGACTCGGCGAGGCGGGCGCCCGGGGTGAAAAAATCGCCGACGGTGTTGCTCTCGAGATCGAGCGTCACCCGCTGATCGGCGGCATGGTTGCATTCGGCATCGGATTCCTGATCGCCACGCTGCTGTTCAAGAGAACCAGGAAAGACGACAGGCAATGAGCTGACGCCCGCGAGACATAAGGAGGTCCGCAAGCGCTTTTCAAGCTGAAGAGAAGAACTCCGCGAGCTGTGCCTTGGCGTCCTCGTACCCGGCATCGATGAGCTCGTCCGACTGCTTGCTGGAGAAGTTCAGCATGGACTGGAACCCGAGCATCTTGCCCGGCGAGACGGAGGCGATCCTCGTCCTTTTCTCCTGCTCCCGGGAAATGTGTGACCTGAAGGCCTCGTAGGAACCGATGAGCGCGTGCTCGAAGAGCCGCTCCAGCGCCTCATGCTGGCTGGTCGGGAGCGGGAGGTCCACGCCGCCCACGGGAGAGAGGAGCACCACGACGATCTCTCTCGCCTGGCGCTCCATGGCCGGCGCGATGGGCGTGTTCACCATGACCGCCGCGTCCCAGTAAGGCTCGCCCCCGACGTACTGCCAGGGGAAGAGCATCGGGATGGCGCTCGACGCCATGATGTGATCGATGCCGATCGAGTTGTTGTCGAAGTAGGCGATCTCGGAAGAGAGGACATTGACCGCCGAGATCACGAGCTCGATGTCGCTCGTCCTGATCGCGTTCACATCAAGCTGCGAATCGAGGAACGCCCTGAGCGGCCTGGTGTCCATGTAGGCCGTGAATCCCCTGCGCCGGATGAAGTTCATGATGCGCCGGAGGATGGGGACGCGGAAGATCTTGTCGCGATCCAACGATTTCCAGAGCATGACGAGATCGTCGACGGACAGGCCAGCGACGATGGCCGCGCCGTTGATCGATCCCACAGAGGTGCCGCAGATGAGATCGGGCCGCCACTTCATCTCGCACAGGTGCTTCCACACGCCGATCTCGTAGGCGCCTCTCGCGCCCCCGCCGGAGAGAATCAACGCGCGATCGTGACGGGACATGGTTTCCCCCGTTTGGGTTGATGCAAACGGTACGTCATATTGACCGAACAAGCCAGTCCGCCGGGATCGCCTGCGATGCAACTGCACGGACTTGTTCGTCTCTCATGGGTGGCCCGGAAGCTGCAGCAGCAGGGTGCCGGATGGAAACCCGCAACGCGCGAGGAGGGCTCACACATGTCCAAGCGGCATCTCGAACACCTGTACGCACCATTCACCGCATGCGTCCTCGTGCTGCTGATAGGCGGCTGTCGTGACCATGGAAAAACCGAGGGCCAATCGACCCATGAGAACCGAGCGGCTCATCCGGCAAAATCGGCCCGATCGATCCAGCCGACCGAGGTCGCGAGGACACCCGAGGCTCCTGGAGCTGCACTGAAAGGTGCCTGCTCCGAGTCGGATCGCGAGGAGCATGTTCATGATGCGAATCAGAAGTTCATCGATCGGCTGCGGTCATGCAGCAAGGACACATGGGCGGACAAAGCCAAGAACCTCGCGTGCCTCACCAATGCCATGCCTTCCCTTTCGAAAGGATGCGCCGGCTGCTTCGCGAACATGGCGAGCTGCGCCCTCGACAATTGCAAGCTGGCCTGCATGCTCAGCTCCACGAGCGGCGGTTGCACGAGCTGCGCGAACACCAATTGTCAGGCATCTCTCATCAAGTGCACGGGCGTGGCCCGCGCCGATCTTCCCTGAACCATTGACTGAAGGGAGCCAGTGATCATGAAAACAATCAAGGTTAGCGCGCTGTTCCTGCTTCTCACCCTGCTGCCCGCGTGCGGACAGTCGTCGGGAGAGAGCGGCGACCCGGATGGAGGAGACAACGATGCGGGTGACACCGATGCGGATACGGACGGGGATGCCGACACGGACACGGACGCCGACACCGACCTGGACGGCGGGCCGGACGCGGGCGACGCCGGCGCTCAGGAGCCCGTACCCCTGGGGGCGTCCTCCGCTTTCGCGATCCTGGCGTCAGCGGAGATCACCAATATCCCGACCTCCGCGATCACCGGGGATGTCGGTCTGACCCCGGACACCGGATCCAACATCAGCGGGTTCAGCGATCCGTTGACGTGCCCGGAAGTGATTGGGACGATCTACGCCGTCGATGTGTCTGGTCCTGCCTGTGCCGTTGCCAACCCGACCCTTCTGCTCGACGCCAAGGCCGATGCAGAAGTTGCGTTCATCAATGCCCGAGCCGCCGTTCGAGGAACTCCGACATCAGTATCGGGCAACCTGAACGGGCTGACGCTGTACCCTGGCCTGTATGAATCACTCACCTCGCTCGAGATATCCCCCGGCGGTCACCTCTACCTGGATGCCCAGGGCCACGGGAATGCCGTCTTCATCATCCGGAGCGAAACGTCGATCACCACGGAAGCCACGAGCGCGGTTGTCCTGACCCATGGCGCAAAGGCCGCCAATGTTTATTGGACAGCGGGGAGCTCGGTGACTCTCGGAACCAACTCGATCATGAAGGGAACCCTGATCGCGGGAACGTCCATCTCGCTGCTGACCGGCGCGAGCCTCGAAGGCAGAGCGTTGAACCAGGGCGCGGCGGCCGAAGCGATCACATTGGACTCCAGCATCATCACCGTGCCTTCTCCGTGAGGCAGTCAGAGGAAACAGAAAACAGAAGGGAGCAAGTCATCATGAATACCATCAGGACCATCGTACTATTCCTGCTGTTGGGCCTGGCATCCGCGTGCGGACAGTCATCGGGTGAGAGCGGCGACCCGGATGGAGGAGACAACGATGCGGGTGACACCGATGCGGATACGGACGGGGATACCGACACCGACGCGGACACGGATACCGATGCGGACACGGACACGGATGCCGATGCCGACACGGACACGGACGCCGACACGGACGCCGACACGGACGCCGACACGGACGGGGATGCCGACACGGACACGGACGCCGACACCGACCTGGACGGCGGGCCGGACGCGGGCGACGCCGGCGCTCAGGAGCCCGTACCCCTGGGAGCGTCCTCCGCTTTCGCGATCCTGGCGTCAGCGGAGATCACCAATATCCCGACCTCCGCGATCACCGGGGATGTCGGTCTGACCCCGGACACCGGATCCAACATCAGCGGGTTCAGCGATCCGTTGACGTGCCCGGAAGTGATTGGGACGATCTACGCCGTCGATGTGTCTGGTCCTGCCTGTGCCGTTGCCAACCCGACCCTTCTGCTCGACGCCAAGGCCGATGCAGAAGTTGCGTTCATCAATGCCCGAGCCGCCGTTCGAGGAACTCCGACATCAGTATCGGGCAACCTGAACGGGCTGACGCTGTACCCTGGCCTGTATGAATCACTCACCTCGCTCGAGATATCCCCCGGCGGTCACCTCTACCTGGATGCCCAGGGCCACGGGAATGCCGTCTTCATCATCCGGAGCGAAACGTCGATCACCACGGAAGCCACGAGCGCGGTTGTCCTGACCCATGGCGCAAAGGCCGCCAATGTTTATTGGACAGCGGGGAGCTCGGTGACTCTCGGAACCAACTCGATCATGAAGGGAACCCTGATCGCGGGAACGTCCATCTCGCTGCTGACCGGCGCGAGCCTCGAAGGCAGAGCGTTGAACCAGGGCGCGGCGGCCGAAGCGATCACATTGGACTCCAGCATCATCACCGTGCCTTCTCCGTGAGGAGCACAGGAAAGATCCCATGAAAACAGCAGCACAGATCCTGTTCGTGATCGTAATGACTCTTGCAACGGGCGTGGCAAGGGCCGAGGAGGAATCGCAGCCGACGGGGGACACGTCGAGCAGCGGATACACGGTCCTTCATCTTGATTGAATGAATTGGCCTTCCGGATCCGGCTGCAACGCCAAGTCCCTGAACTTGCTTGCGCCTCGTCATTGGCCCGGAAACTGCTTCAACGCATGTCGAGTTGTGGGGAACCCGCAACAGGCGGATCCCGAACGCGCGAAGATGCGACGCAAGGAAGGGAGCAACCGATGAGGACCTACGTTCAACACACCATGCGGTTCGGCGATCTGGTGGCGGCCATCTTCGACAGGGCCGCGCAGTACGACACGGATCCGAAAGAGGTGTCGCTCCTCGCCACGAGAGTGGTGACGTACATGTTGCGACATGCGCGGGAGATGGTGATTCCATTGTCACCGCGGAGGTAAAGCCATGCTGTTGTGGACCATCGCGAGCATCTTCGTCCTCCTGTGGGTGATCGGCCTGGGCACCTCCTACACGTTTCACGGATTCATCCACGTGTTCGTCATCCTGGCGATCGCGCTGATCATCGTCCGGATCATGAACAGCCGTCGTCACACAAAGAGCTGACGAATCGCCCGATGCACGACGTCATCGCCTTCGCCATCGTCGCGTTCCCGTCGCTCATCGTGATCATCAACCCGGTGATGGTCACCTCGGTCTTCATCACGCTCACGTCGAGCGCCACTCCCGAGGCCAAGCGGGCGATCGTCCGCAAGACCACGATCGTTTCATTCGCGGTCCTCCTGGTCTTCGCCATTTTCGGGACGCTCATCTTCAAGTTCCTCTCGATCACGATCGGCGCCTTCCAGATCGCCGGCGGGATCATCCTCTTCTCCGTGGCCATGGGGATGCTCCACGCCAAGCCCCCGCGGACGAAACAGACGCCCGAGGAGATGAGGGAGGCCTTGAGCCGCGACGACGTCGCCGTGGTCCCGCTCGCGATCCCGATGGTTTCCGGGCCGGGCTCGATCACCACGGTCATCGTCCTGTCCGGCGAGGCCCGCGCCACTCCCAACATGGCGATCCTCTTCCTGGCGATCGTCGTGGCCATGGCCACCGTCTACGTGATGCTGCGCAACGCCGCCCGGATCCAGAGGTTCCTGGGGCCCTCGGGCCTCAACATCACCACGCGCCTGATGGGCCTGGTCCTCGCCGCCATCGCGGTCCAGTTCGTCATCCACGGCGTCGGAAGCGTCCTGCCCGAGCTCGCGGCCGCGATGAACGCACCGCCGCATGCGTAGTCGCTCTTTTGCCCGCCCTGTCCTCGCCGGCATTTTCTCCATCGAATTGAAGGAAAAGCTGCTTCATATTGATTGAGTACGCGCCCGCCCGACACCGACGGCCGCCGCAACCCGTTGAAAAGACGCCCCGCGTGCCAGTGGCACGGAAGCTGCTTCGTAGCCACTTCGGCTTTCGGCCGGGGAGCACGGGCGGGGCGAGGCGCTACGCCTCCGGAGGGACAGCAGCATTGGTGACAAATGACTGAACCGTATCCCTGGCAAGAATATGCCGTGGCGCAGTACGAGACAGATCTGAAGCCTCTCTTCGAACGTTTTACCAGCAAGTTCAAAGCGCTGCTTGAAGAGCTCTCCTCCAGCAAGGGCCTGAACATGTTGAGCATCACGTCCCGCGTAAAGGAAGCCGGGAGTCTTCATGACAAAATAGCCCGAAAGGGATACGAGCGCCCCTTGTCCCAGGTAAAGGACTTCTGTGGATTGCGAATTGTCACATATTACGAGGATGAAGTTACCAAGATAGCCGATTTTCTCAGCACCGAGTTCGTCGTTGACGGCGAGCACTCCGGTGACAAGCGGTCCGAGCTGGGGGTGGGTGAATTCGGCTATCGAACCTACAACCTGGTGGTCTGTCTGGGAGAGCAAAGAAGCAGCCTCGCGGAATGGAGCCCTTTCTCGGGCATTCCGGTAGAGATACAGATCCGCAGCTCCCTGCAACATGTCTGGGCGATGTCCAGCCACAATCTGGACTACAAGAACCCCAAGGAGCTGCCGGAAGTCTACCGGCGCAAGCTGTTTCGACTGGGGGCATTGCTGGAGCTTGCGGACGAGGAGTTCATCTCCATTCGAGACAAGGCCATCGAGCTCACCGAATCCTACAAGGCGAATATCGCCCGCGGGGACCTCAGCTCCGACATCAACTACTTCTCTTTGAAAGAGTACATTCTCAGCAAATTCGACGTCATGAAGCTGGCCGAGAAAGGAAACCGCCTTGGTCTTGGCTATGTCGCCCAGAACCACGCGGCAATGGAAGAATCGCTGGACAGGCTGCTCGAGCTGACACGCATGTTCTCCCTGCGGACGCTGGCCGATTTCGACCAGGTGTTGCCGCAGATACTGGCAAATCAAGACAGATGGCTCCAGTCCTTCTCCGAGGCGTTCAAGGCCGCCACGGAAGGACGAAAGAAATATGGCACCGGCTTTTCCGGAATCGATTTCATCAGCGCCCTCCTGGCAATGGCTCTGTGGAGCAGGCTGCGATCTTTGGATGACCTGTTGCACGTCTTCTACAAGGATGCGGTCACGTGGATCGGTCAGGCGATTGCCCCCCCGAGGGTTGTCCAATAGCAGCGGGGATCGAGTGAACGTGAAAGGGGAATATCCGCCCGCCCTGCCGTCGGTGCAATTCATTTTGATTGAGCACCCCGGTCCTCCGAAACCGGCTGCAATGCCAAGTATTTGAACTTGATTGCGTCTCGCCGGTGGCCCGGAAGCTGCAGCGATCGCATCGAAATCATGGAGGTGTAAGACGACGACCTTGCGAAAACGTGAGGAACAGCCCCTGGAAGCGTCCGAGACGCGGTACCGCCGCGTGTTCGAAACCGCCAGGGACGGCATCCTGATCCTCGACGCGGACACCGGGAAGATCGTCGACGTCAATCCGTTCCTGACGGAGTTGACCGGATACTCGCACGAGGACTTCCTGGGCAGGCACCTCTGGGAGATCGGCCCGTTCAAGGATATCGCCGCCTCCAAGTCTTCATTCGCCGAATTGCGGGCCAAGGAGTACGTCCGCTACGAGGATCTTCCGTTGCAGGCCCGCGACGGGCGGAAGATCGATGTCGAATTCGTCAGCAACGTCTACCGCGTCGATGGCCGGGATATGATCCAGTGCAACATCCGCGACATCACCGAGCGCAGGCGTGCGGAGCAGGCGTCGGAAGAGCGGTTCCGTCAATACATCGAGCGCACGCCCGACGGCGTGTTCATGGTCGACGAAACCGGCCGGTACACCAAGGTCAACGGATCCGCCTGCCGGATCACCGGCTTTTCCCAGGACGAGCTGGAACGGATGTCCCTACAAGACCTGGTTGCCGAGGAATCCCTGGAAGACGGGCTGGCCCACTTCCGCAGATTGATGGAAACGGGAGCGGCGACGGCGGACCTCTGGCACAAGCGCAAGGACGGCTCGACGTGCTGCCTGACCGTAGACGCGGTGAAGCTTTCGGAGACACGCGTCCTTGGGTTCTGCAAGGACATCACCAAGCGCAAGCTGGCGGAGGCGGAGCGCGGGAAGCTCGAGGAGCAGCTCAGGACGTCGCAAAAGATGGAAGCCATCGGCGGCCTCGCGGGCGGCATCGCGCACGACTTCAACAACCTGCTCTCCGTGATCCTGAGCTACACCGGATTCGCGATGGAGGAGGCGCGGGACAACGGCCCTCTCAAGGACGATCTGCGGGAGGTGATGAAGGCCGCCGAGCGGGCGGCGGTGCTGGTCCGGCAGCTGCTGGCCTTCAGCCGCAAGCAGGTGTTGCAGCCCGCGCCGCTGAACCTGAACCGGATCGCCGAAGGGAACGAGAAGATGCTCCGGCGGATCCTCGGCGAGGACATCGAGCTCGTCGAGGTGCTCGCGCCCGACCTCGGCGTGGTCCGGGCCGACCCGGGCCAGATCGAGCAGGTGCTCATGAACCTGATCGTCAACGCCCGCGACGCCATGCCCGAGGGCGGCACGCTCACCATCGAGACCTCCAACGTGGAGGTCGACGACGAGCTCGCGGCGAACAGCCTGGCCACGACGCCGGGGCCGTACGTCATGCTCGCGGTCACGGACACGGGCTGTGGCATGGACGAAGAGACCAAGACCAGGCTCTTCGAGCCCTTCTTCACCACCAAGGGCAAGGGCACGGGCCTGGGCCTCTCCACGGTGTACGGCATCGTCAGGCAGAGCGGTGGCAACGTGTCGGTGAAGAGCGAGCCGGGACAGGGGACCACGTTCAAGATCCATCTGCCGCGGGACCTTACGGCGACCGCGACGGTCATCAAGCCCTCGAAGGCCCCGGAATGTTTCACGGGAACCGAGACCATCCTCGTTGTCGAGGACGAGGAGGGGCTGCGCAAGGTCGCGAGGAGGTCCCTCGAGGCAGCCGGCTACACGGTGTTGACGGCCGCGGACGCAAGCGAGGCGCTTCTCATCTTCGCGCGGAACGAAGGAGACATCCATCTCCTCCTGGCCGACGTGGTCATGCCGCGGATGAGCGGCAGGGCGCTCGCACAGGAGCTTTCAAAGATGCGCCCCGCGCTCAAGGTCCTCTACATGTCGGGCTACACCGACGATGCGATCGTTCACCATGGCGTGCTCGAAGCGGGGACCCATTTTCTCGGCAAACCGTTCACCGCGGCCGAGCTGACACGAAAGGTCCGGGAGGTGCTGGACGACGACGTCATCGACCTTGCCGACGGGCGCGAGCGGGCGGGCGAGGCCGACGCCGGGAAGGAGGGGCAACCGCTCGACAAGGATACACTCCGGGCGCTTCCCCCCGATGTTTCGGGCAGGCTCCTTGGGGCGGTGATCGCCGCGCGTTACGACGAGATCATCGAGCTCATCGAGACCATCCGGATCACGGATCCGGACGTCGCCGCCGGGCTTCGACGGATGGTGGACCTCTTCGACTACGACGGTTTGAGGAACCTCCTTGAGCCGGCGGAAGGAGGAGCGAAGTGACGGATGATGATGTGCACGGCGGCAGCATCCTCATCGTGGACGATGCTCCGGAGAACCTGCGGCTCCTCACCCTGGACATCCAGATGCCGGAGATGTCGGGCCTGGACGTCTGCCGGTGGTTCAAACAGGACGAGCGACTGCGGAGCATCCCGGTCATCCGGCACGAGATGCAGAATCGATGACCGCGAAGCTCCATTGCCGCAAGTGTGGTGAGCGTATCACCGTCGAGCTGGAGAGGTGCCGGCACTGCGGACATCCGACGAAGCACGGTCGCCGTCTCCATCGTGGTCTGGCTCGTCTGGAAGTCCATCTCGCGCCGGAACGCGCGCCGGCCGTCGCTCTCCTTCGAATCCAAGGGCAAGACGAGTCATTCTGATTGAACACAACGCTGTTCACGGCAATAGCCGCGTTGCAAGCCCCCGGAAGCATTGACTTCGCGTCAGTGGCCCGGAAACTGCTTCTTTGTTGTCCAGCCGCCCCAAGGTTTGGCGCGGGGTCGTCACGGAAAGGACTGAAGAATGAACGTGTATCTCATCGCAATCCCGTTGGTCGTGGAGAAGTCCATCTCGCGCAACGCCAAGATCGTCATCCCATCGGGCTCGGAGCTCATCAACGTCATCGGCGAGATGGCCGGGGTGCTGCCGCTCGGACGGGGCGCCCAGGAAGGGAGGCCCTCATGAGACGGATGCTCATCGCGGGAGTGATTCTGCTCGCGGCCGCGGCGGCCTGCGCCGGCGCACCCAAGACCACCCGGAGCGCGAAGACGACCCCGGCGGCGGGCCCTGCCCCGGCAAAACCGGCCGATGTCCAGGTGAAGAACGACAGCCCGGCGCCGCCCAAGGCGAAGCCGGCGGAGAAGACGGAAGCGCAGCTTGCGGACGAGGAGCAGGATCGGCTCGGCAAGAAGAAGAGTGAGACCGATGCGCAGGACTCGCTTGCCCGTCTCGGAGCGGTGACGGCCGAGGACCGCGGAATGGTCATCACCTTCGTCGACACCGTTCTCTTCGCGCCGGAAGAGGTCGCACTGCTGCCCGCGGCGCAGCCCCTGATGAACAAGGTCGCGGACGCGCTCCTCGTGAACAAGGAACGCGACTTGGTCGTGGAGGGCCATACGGACACGAGCGGCGAGGTGAGCCGCAACATCGAGCTGTCGCGGCAGCGTGCGGAGGCGGTGCGCAACTACCTCATCGCCCAGGGCTACCCGGCCGCTCGGATCCGGGCCCAGGGAATCGGGCAGGATCGCCCGGTGGGCACCAACTCGAGCTCCAAGGGCCGGGCGCTAAACCGCCGCATGGAGATCGTCGTCAGCTTCAACAAGGACGCTTCGCTCTAGAGCCTGTCGGGCGGCGCCGTGACCTCCACCGGGATCATCGTCCCCTTCATTTTGATTGGTCTGGCAATCCGCCGGATGACTCGGTCTCGCAACCATCCGGAAATACTCGGCTCTGTCAGATGGCACGGGAGCTGCTGCACATCTGCCCTGGGAACCAGACCCAAGGAGAAGAAACGCGCAACCAGAAGAAAAAGAGAATGCATGCGAAACGAAGCCGCGCACCGCGACTTCGCTTTGCCGTTGCCGAAGCCGAGGCGCATGTACGATTGGTCGATCTCAATGTGGAGGCGCTACGTGACGACGATCTCCGCTGGGCCGACATCGTGCTCACGGGAGGCATGCCCGTCCAGGAGCAGTCGATACACGAGATCATCGAGGCCCGAGCCGAAACCGGCGACACGGTGCGCCTCTTCTCGAGAGCGGGGGCCCGATGATCACGCTGCGCAGAGCCACCAGGCGCCACCATGTCCGCCGCCGCAGGCAGGACACCTGGAACACGTTCCGTCCGCTCGACGACTCGGACCCGCTTGCCCTTGGGTTCGGCGCCCTCGAGACGCTCGACGAGAGCTGCCTCCCTCCGGACGCGAGCATCGCGCCTCACCCGCGACATGAAGCCGAGATCGTCACCTACGTGCTCAAGGGTTCGCTCGCGCAGGGGGACTCGAACGGGCGGTCGGGCGTCATCAACGCCGGCGAGTTCCAGCGCATGATCACCGGGCGCAGCGTTCGCCGCAGCGAGAGGAACGCATCGCAAACCGACTGGGCGCACGTCTTCAGGATGTCGCTTCGCCCTCGCGAGTCCGGGCTCGATTGCACTCACGAGCAGAAGCTCTTCTCCGTGGCCGAACGCCGGGGCGTGCTGTGCGTCGTCGCGTCGCCGGACGGGCGCAAGGGTTCGCTTCACATCCACGAGGACGCCCTCATCTACTCGGGCATACTCGATGTCGGGCAGCATCTGATCCACGAGCTTTCGCAAGGGCGGATCGCCTGGCTCCACGTGGTGCGCGGCGAGGTCACGCTCGGCGACCTCGTCCTCGCCACGGGCGACGGCGTCGGTATCACGGCCGAGCTTGCGGTCTCGTTCACCGCTCGGGAAGCGACCGAGGCCCTGCTCGTCGACCTTGCGTGAACGACCACGTCAGCCGGCCGCATCGCGGATCATCACCAGCATCATCTTGAAGCGCTCGACCGCCTTCAGGGCATGGGGCACGTTGGCCGGCATCAGGATCAGCTCGTCCTTGCCGAGACGATGGAGCGTGCCACCAATGGTGATTTCCGCGACACCGTCCAGAACCTGGACGAGGGCGTCGAAGGGCGCGGTGTGCTCGCTGAGGCCCTGGTCCCTGTCGAAGGCGAACACGGTCACCGTGCCGGTCTTCTTCTTGACAAGCTCCCGGCTCACGACCGCCCCGGCCTGGTAGGCCACCAACTCGAGCGCGTTGCCGCCGGTAAACTTCCCGGCTGTCTTGTCGTCTTGAGGCTTCGCCATCGTGTTTCTTCTTCCTTTCATTTCATTGCTCAGGCCTTGCGTTCACGGCTGAGCCAGATGGCCCGCCCGACGAACACGAACAGCAGGAGCGCGCCGGCGGCGAAGATAGGAAGAGGAAGGGGTCGGGACCCATCAGTTGTCATATAGCCTCTCTTCCCACGCCTCGACCCAGGCCCGCATCGGCCCGACTTTGCGGTCGAAGCGCCGCAGCACGTTCGCCACCCGCGCGACCGTTGTACGCACGATGGCTCGTCCAGCGCTCCGATTGCAGCCGCGTCACGAGCCCGGCGCGCAGCGGGTTCAGGTGGATGTACGCGAGCACGTACGGCAGGCTCGGCTCGTCGCGCACGAGCTCGCTGCGGAACCGCCCGCGGAACACGGGGCCGTCCCAGCCGTGAATGCGGTTGACGCGCTGCGTGTAGTCGGCGTTGAGGCGCCGCATGCCACGCGACAGGTTGCCGTGCAGCGAGCGCAGGAGCAGGTGGTCGTGGTTCGGCATGAGCGAGTAGGCGTGCACCTCGATCTCGTGGCGCGCGGCCATCTCGCCCAGGAGGTCGAGGAACACTCATCGCGTGGTGGAAGGCGCCTTCGAAATCGATTCCCGGCTTTCGGGCCATGGGAGAATGGTACATGAGGACAGGCCATATGACAAGTGATGGGTCCTGACCCCACAAACTTCTTGGATGATCGCCCGCAAGAAGAGGAATTGATCATGAATGCGCGCCTCATCACCCGGCCGCGGGCAGCTTCTTCACTCGCGCCGCCACCAGCTTTCTGATCTTTTCATACGAGGGCGGCGGGCCCAGCGACACCGGCTTGGTTAGGAGGTGCGAGAGCCTCCCGAATCGAGTATTATGAACTTAGGGCTGCGAGGCATGAAACAGCGTTGCGATCGATGCCTCCTGTTGCGGTCGTGGAGTGACAATGCAGGAAGTCAGCCGTTTCCTCGGAATCATCATCGCGATGTACTTCAGCGAGCACAACCCGCCGCACTTCCACGCGCTACGGGGACAGGGTTGCCGAGATCGCCGTGGAATCGCTCTCGGTCATCGCCGGATCTCTTCCCCCACGTGTCCTCGGACTGGTGATGGAGTGGGCGGCCTTGCACCGCGAGGAGCTCATGGAGAACTGGGAGTTGGCTCGGGGCCGCGCCGAGCTGAAGAAGATCGCACCATTGGAGTGAACAGCGATGTTTCTCATTGATGTAACGAATGTGAAGCCAGCAGAGGGATGGAACCTCGAGCTCACGTTCAAGGACGGTCTGACCTCGGTGGTCGACATCAGCGCGATCGTCGGTCCCTTCGAGGGCGTCTTCGCCCCGCTGCTCGATCCCGATTTCTTCCGCCGGGTCCGCGTGGATCCCGAAATGGGCACGATCGTCTGGCCCAACGGCGCGGACATCTGCCCCGACGTCCTCTACTCCCACGCCTCGGGCAAACCCATCGTCATCGACGGCCGCAGGGTCCTGAATTGACGCCTGTTGCGCAGGGATACGGCGTCATCCGGCAACAGGCAGCTTCTTCACCCGCGCCGCCACCAGCTTCCTGATCTTTTCATACGATGGCGGCGGGCCCAGCGACACCGGCTTGCCGTCGATGAACAGCGCATCGGAGTAGCCCCACTCCCGCACGGCGTCCTTCTCCGAGGTGTCGATGGCGGTGTAAACCGCTTTGTCTCCGAAGTCGGCCGCTGCCCGCCGCGCCCGTTCGTGCCCGAGGTTCATGGCCATGCACCAGCCGTTGACGAGCGACGTGACCGCGACCTTGCCGGGCAGGAGGGCCGGCTTCTTCACGGGCTTGATCCATTTGGGCGGCTTGGCGTCCATGGCGAAGGGCTTCCAGACCAGGGCCGAGATTCCGGCGCGCCCGGCCTGCTTGTATCCGTGCTTCTTGAACCAGCCGGCCTTCATCCAGAACGGCAGCAAGAGCCCCCAGGCCGCCATCCCCTTCGCGCCCAACCGCAGCGCGTCCTCCTCGGCCGCCTTCAGCAGCAGGGCGCCCATGCCGTGGCCGCGGAAGTCGCCCCGGCCCTGCTTGTGGCCGTGCACCCAGATGCAGGGCATGAAGTACAGGCCCTCGCCTTCCATGAATGACTGTTCGATCGGCAGGTACTGGATCATGCCGCCGACGACACCCTTGTCGTCGAGGGCGATCTTGGCCCGCAGGCCCCGCTCGCGCATCTTCTTGAACCAGCAGGCCCGGTGGCGGCCCGATTCCTTGGCCTCCTCGGACCAGTCCTCGAGGCAGAGGAAGAAGAGCTCCTCGTGCTCCTTGGCGAGATCTCTGATTTCCATGTCGCCCTCCAGATCGGGGTCAGTCGAGCGCCGCGGGCACGCCCGGCTCCAGGATCTCCACGCGCGGCACGCCGTCGCCGAGCAGCTTGGCCTTGAGCGCCTCGCACGCGGAAGCCTCGCCGTGCACCAGGAACGCGGCCTTGAGCCGCGACCTGTCGAGCGCGCCCACCCACGTGCCGATCTCGTCGCGGTCGGCGTGCGCCGAGAACGCGTTCAGGATCTTGACCCGCGCCTTGACCTCGTGCGGCTCGCCGAAGATGCGCACCTGCTTCTGCTTGTCCGCGAGCGCGCGGCCGAGCGTGTGCGCGCCCATGAAGCCCACGATCAGGATCGTGTTGCGGTGGTCGCCGACGCCGAGCAGCAGGTGGTGCAGGATGCGCCCGGCCTCGCACATGCCCGAGGCCGAGATGAGCACGCACGGCATGCGCACGTTGTTGAGCCGCTGCGACTCCTCCTTGGTCTTGAGGTAGTGGAGCGCGTCGAAGGCGAAGGGGCTCTCGTTGTTGTCGAGAAAACGGTGCACGGTCTGCGCGTCGTAGCACTCGGGGTGCGCCTTGAAGATCTCGGTGGCCGAGATGGCCATGGGGCTGTCGACGAACACCGGGACGGGCGGGATGCGGCCCGCCTCGTGGAGCAGGTGCAGGTGGTAGACGAGCTCCTGCGTGCGGCCGATGGCGAACGCCGGAATGATCACGCGGCCGCCCTTGGCAGTGGTCTCGCGGATGACCTCGGCCAGCTCGTCCTCTACGGTCGACAGATCGTCGTGCAGCCTGTCGCCGTACGTGCTCTCGCACACCAGGTAGTCCACCGGCCCGGGATTTTCCAGATCGTGCAGGATGGGCGATCCGGCGCGGCCGAGATCACCCGTGAAGGCGATCGAGAGCGGCGCACCGCCACGCGCCACGTCGAAACGCACGATCGAGGAGCCGAGGATGTGGCCCGCGTCGCTCAATCTCACCGTGACGCCGGGCGCGATCGCGGACGCGGCGCCGTAGGGCACGGTGTCGAACCTCGCAGCCGCGGCCTCTGCGTCCCCCTCGTCGTAGACGGCCGGGTAGACCTTGCGCCCGCGCCGCCTGCGGCCCTCGTCCTTGGCGAGGAAGCGCGCGTCCGCGGCCTGGATGCGGGCCGAGTCGAGCATGACGAGCCGCGCGAGATCCCGCGTGGCGGCCGTGGCGAGCACTCGCCCCGCGAACCCCCTCCTCACGAGCAGCGGGTAGCTTCCGCAGTGGTCGAGGTGGCCGTGGGTGGCCACGCACGCGTCGAGCGACGCAGGGTCGAACGGGAACGACCCGTTCTTGAGGTGCGTCTCCTCCCTGCGCCCCTGGAACACGCCGCAATCCACAAGGATCCTCGCCTCGCCCGTGTCGAGCAGGTGCTTGCTGCCCGTGACCTCGCGCGCCGCGCCGTGCGCCGTGATGGTGATCATGCTCACTCCCACTCGATGGTGCCCGGAGGCTTGGAGGTGAGGTCGAGGCACAGGCCGGACACTCCCGGAAGCGCGAGGATGTCGCGCCGCAGCTCTTCGATGAGCGCCTGGGGCAGGCTCGCCGCGGCCGCGGTCATGGCGCGCTCCGACAGCACGGGCCGCACCACGATGAGCTCGCGTCCCTTGCCGTCGAGGGCGAGCGGCACCGCGCACGTGGGGCACTGCCAGATGGCGTCGTACAGCCCGTGCCTGCGCAGGCCCTCCATGACGATGTGGTCCGCCTCGCGCAGGAGATCGAGCCGCGCGCGCGTCAGGGTCGCGGCGAGCGGGGCGAACGTCTTCGGCGCGGACGGCGCCAGGTTCCACAC
>JAQTNF010000077.1:0-16441 GCA_028713995.1 Deltaproteobacteria bacterium
ATGGGCACCATCTTCGAGGCCGAGCACGCCATGATCGGCAACAAGGTGGCGGTCAAGCTGCTGCACGAGCCGTTCGCCGAGCGCCGCGAGCCCGTGCAGCGCCTGTACCGCGAGGCGCGCGCCACGGGCGCCATCGGCCACCCCAACATCATCAAGGTCCACGACGTGGGCGAGACCGAGGAGGGTACGCCCTACCTGGTCATGGAGCTGCTCGAGGGAGAGTCGCTCGGAGCGCGCATCGACCGCGAGGGCCCTTTGCCGCTGGGGTTTGCGCTCGACGCCGGGATCCAGATGCTCTCGGCCCTTCACGCGGCGCATGAGGCCGGCATCATCCACCGCGATCTCAAGAGCGACAACGTGTTCCTCGTGCGCACGAACAAGCCGGACGAGGTGCGCGTCAAGATCCTGGACTTCGGCATCTCCAAGTTCACGGAACCCGGCCAGGAGGGGCTCAAGCTCACGCAGACCGGCTCCGTGCTCGGCACGCCCTACTACATGGCGCCGGAGCAGGCGTCGGGCCGCAACACGCTCGACCACCGCCTCGACATCTGGGCCGCCGGAGTGATCGTGTATGAGATGCTGCTCGGCATGGTGCCGCACAGCGCCTCCAACTACAACGCCCTGCTCATCGAGATCATCGCCAGGGACGTGGAGCCGTTTCGGTTGAAGCGCCCGGACGTTCCGAAGACGCTCGAGACGGCCGTGCTCAAGGCCCTGAAGCGCGATCGCGAGACGAGGTGGCAGCGCGCGCTCGACTTCATGGAGGCGCTCGTCGAGGTCCGCGACTCGCTGCCGACCGCGCTCCTGCGCAGCTCGCCGGTCTTCGTGCACCCGCCCTCCCGCGCGCGCGGCGACGCGGCCACCACGGAGCTCGCCGAGGGCGAGGTCGGGCACTCGGACGGCACGCCGCTCGCGTTCGAGACCGGCGGGGGATTGCGGGTGCAGGGCAAGCCGAGGACGGTCGCATGGCTGGGCGCGTCCGCCGCGGTGCTGGCTGCCCTGCTGCTGGTCGCGTACGTCCTGCTCCGAGGCGGCGAGAAGCCGCCCCCGCACGCGGCGGACATGGGGAGCAACGCGGCCGCGAAGCCCGTCGTGAACGTGGATCCCGTGCGCAAGGCCGCCCCGAAGCCCTTGCCCCTCAAGTCCGAATCCAGTGAGGCGGCGAGCCCGGCCGAGACGCGCGCCGCGAAGACGAGCGTCAAGCGGCCGCCGGTCGTCACGGGGCGCAGGAAGACAGGCGCCCACGAGCCCGCGGACAAGAAGGAAGACCCGACAAGGCGGGCCACGGGCGGCCTGGATCAGCCGATGGACAACCCGTTCTGATTTCTGGAAGGGCTACGAACACGTGGGGAGCGGCGAGTAGCCGGAGACATCGCAGACGCCGGACACGCAGGCGTACGGCATGGCGCACCAGACGCCCGACGACGAGCACGGATCCCCCCTCTTCAGGTAGGGCACGCACGCGGCCGGGCCGCCGTCTCCCGGCGTCGCGCAGAAGGAGCGCCAGCACAGCCCGTTGGGGCACGGCTCGCCGACGTCGGCCCACGGATACGTGCACGTGTGCGACGTCTGATCGCAGACGAGGCCCTGGCTGATGTCGCAGACGTTCAAGAACGACGGATCGCACGACGCCCCGAGCCCGAGCGGCGCGTCGCACTTCTTGTCCGGGCCGCAGTACAGGTTTCCCTGGGTGCACAGCCCCACGCAGTCGCTTCCCGGGCCGGTGCCGACCCGCTGGCACGTTCCCGTGGCCACGTCGCAGTTGAGGAGCGGATCGAGCGGCGAGCAGTATACGGCGCCGCAGGCCTCGCCCTCCGTGGGGAGGGGCCGGCAGGTCTTCGTCTCCGAATCGCAGTGGAGCCCGGCCCACGCGTCGCACTGCCCTTCGCCCTCGCACGGCTCGTCGAGACCGAGCTGGGCGATGCACTCGCCGCACAGCCCGCTGCACCGCAGCCCCTTGTCGCAGAAGAAGTCCTCCGGGCACGCCGCGCCCGGGCCCAGGTCGCCGAACAGGGGCAGGTGGGCGGCGCAACCGTTGAAGCAGGGCGTGCCTCCGGCCGCGGCCTCGATCTGGCAGTCGATGGACTCCTTGAGCCATTCGGGACCGTAGGGAGCCTGCTTCGTGGCCTCGACGCACGCGCTCGAGATCTCGGCGAGGCACTCGTCGAGACTCGTCCAGATGAACTGGTACGGGGCGCATTCCGTGTAGATCGCGCAGTTGAGACGGGCCTCGGCGTCGCACGCCTGCTCCCAGCCGACGCTCCCTGTATCCGTGCCGTCGGTCGACTGCCCGGCGTCGTCCCCGCCGCCGCTCGTGCCGCTCGAAGAGCATGCGGAGAGCACCGGGAACGCGGCCAACAGCAGGGCCCGACCGGCGTGCGCCCACGCGGCGGCCGATGCCGGCAGTACGTGATCCGATTTGAATGCTCGTGCCATCATCGTGGTCTCTCCTTGGGTCCCAGGACCGTCATTCGAGTATGGGCAGCATGCCCCATCAACTCGCGCCCACGCAACACCGTGACCCCGTAGACGCCGGGACGGCGCTTGACGCGGTCGCGGCACGGCGGGATCCGGTGGGAGGCGGGATGGTCGTCGTGAAAGCTCCGGAGCGTTTGGGGTGCTGTGCTACAATGATCGCGAAGGGGGTGCCCATCATGAAGAATCTTGTCTTGTTCATCGTGCTCCTGGCGCTGCTGCCCGCGTGCCCCGGCAGTTCGTCCGGTGACGACGATACCGGCACGGGCTCGAACAGCGGCAGTGAAACGGACACGGGCACGACCGACACGGGAAGCGACTCGGACGGGGACACCGATGCCGACACGGACACCGACACCGGTACGGACACGGACTCGCTCGACTGTGACGGCGGTCGGTACGACTCGGCGACGGGGCTGTGTTGGCAGAACCGTAGCATCGGTTCCTACGAATGGCAGGAGGCGATCGACTACTGCGACGGGCTCGACCTTGGCGGTCACACCGACTGGTACTTGCCGAGCCGCGACGACTTCATCGAGCTGCTGGGCGGCTGCCAAAGCGAAGTGATAGGCGGAGGTACGGGCTATTGCGACACGTGCGCCGCCAGCGCGACGTGCAGCGCCCTGTTCGATATGGATGTCGATTGGTATTGGTCCTCGTCGTCCGTCAACGCGTCCTACGCGTGGTTCGTGAACTTCAACTTCGGCAGCGTGCGTTACTATTACAAGACGGAGAACACCTATGCTCGTTGTGTTCGTTCGGGACCGTGACGATGATGGGTTCAGGAGGAAAGTGCGGTATTGCGGCTCGTCCTCGGCCCAGCACGTCCGCTTTGTCATGTCGATGCACCTTCTTTCCCGGAGATCGAACCATGAGACACGCGAAGTGCATGTCAAGGCTGTCGCCGGCGGTTTCACTGTCGGTTCTCGTCTTCGCGGCCTGTTGGCAGTCTCAGGACGCCATGCCGCCGGTGGACGAAGGGCCGGACGCGGACGCACCGGGCAGCAGTGACGCTGATGCCGACTCGGATGCTGATGCCGACTCGGATGCTGATGCCGACTCGGACGCTGATGCCGACTCGGACGCTGATGCCGATTCCGACGCGGACTCCGATTCCGACACCGGCTCCGGCTCCGACTCGGATTCCTCTGATGACACCGACACGGACGCCCGGCCCCTGTGCCCGCCCCAGTACTTCTGCGAAACTCCTTTCCCTCTTGATTTCCCGTGCGACGAGCGGGGCGGGGGCGCCCACTACGAATACTCGTGCCCGGACAAGGGCGCGGTGTGTTGCGAGTGGTATAAGGCCACGGGTCCGTGGAAGTGCCTCACGTGCAGCCCGGACGAGGCCACGGGAGATGCCGTCCCCGAGGCGTGGGGGCTCGATGATCGTTTCCCTGGCCCGATCGACATAATGGGTATGCTCGAGGACCTGTTCGGGGGATAGGAAAACGAGTCGGAACAGAGCCGGGGAAATGGAACGTCGCAGAAGTGGAAGAGCGGGATCGGTGACGGGACATCGCGGGCCATGATCGCCGCGTTGCGCATCCTGGCCGAGGCGGCGACCTACCGGCTCGGGAGGCTGGAGATGGCCAACATCTTCGCCGGCCTGACCATCGCCGTGGCGCTGGGCATGTCCTCTTTCGAGACGCTCGTCAGGGTCCTGTTCCTCTTCCTGCTCAACGTATTGGCGCTGTTGGGCAACGACTGTTTCGACGTGGATCAGGACGTGGTCTCGCGCCACCGGGATCCTGCCAAACCCAGTTTCCTCAAGGCCCACATGAAGGAGGCGGTGGCGGCCCAGATCGCGCTGGGGCTCGCACTGGCCGCCTTCGCCCTGTTCTGGAGCCGGGGGCTTCTGATCGTTTTCGTCCTCGGCGAGGGCAACTGCCTCTTGTACTCGTGGAGGCTCAAGAGAGTCGCGTTCCTCGACGTCCTCTCCATCGCGTTGTGGGGGCTGGTGATGCCGGCCGCATGCTTTCCGCTGGACAGCGCGCTGGGATGGTGCCTCTCGCTGCAGCTCTTTTTCTTCTCGGCGACGTTCGAGCTGATGCAGGTGATGCGGGATCGCGAGGAGGACCTGCGCCACGGAGTGACCACCACGGCGGTGCGACTGGGGCACCGCGGGAGCGTCCTCTTCCTGCGCATCGTTCTCATGGCGTCCGCGGCGTACGGCATCCTGTTCATCCATCGCTTCGTCGGCATCGGCATCCTGGCGGCGCTCCTGCTCCCCGTCCGCCAGGGCGACGAGGCCCGCGCCTGGACCCGTCTGCGTGTCGTGCTGGGGCTCGTCTGGCTCGTGCTCGTCGGGTGGATCCTGGTGAAGGGTGAAACGTACGGCCTGGTCACCGGCGTGTCCGTCGAGGACACCATTGCATGGATGACCGTGGTGAGATGACTGAAAGCGCCGGGCGCGTGAAATGCGGCGAGAGCGGCGTACGGCTGGTATTTCCACTGGCCATGACCGGCGTGGCGGCGCTGCACGTGCTGCTGGTGATGTACTTCGTTCCTCCTCACCTCGTGTTCTCTTCCACTCCTCTGGCCGGGGCCGATTTCGAGTTCCACGCGGTGGAGATCAGCAGGTTCGTCGAGGCGGTCTGGAAATGGGGACACACGTGGGCATGGGACCCGCAGCTCCTCGCCGGCTACCCGGAAGGGACGATCTTCGACTGCGACTCCAAGGCCTTCGAGCTCTTCGTGTATGCCCTGCACCGGATCGGCGTCCCCATGGGCCTCGCCTTCAACCTGTACATCCTGCTGGCACACGTCGCGCTCCCACCCGTGGTGTACCTCTCGACGAGGTTGCTCGATGGGGATCGCTGGACCGCTCTGGCGGCGACGCTGATGGCCTCGTTGCTCTGGCACTTCGACACCACGATCCATCTCACATGGTGGCTGGGGACCGTGTCGTACGCCGCCGTCGGGTACGCGGGGCTTCTCCCCGTGGCCTCGCTTCATGCCTTCCTGCGGTCTTGCCGCGCGGCCCACCTGCTGCTCCTGTGCATCTCCTTGAGCATCGTGCACCTCGTCCACCCATTCGTGTTCGACGAGATCGTGCTCCCCATGGTGATCACCTACGCCGTAGCATTCCGGACGCTCGATTGGAGACGACATACCGGCGTCGCGCTGGCGGTGGCCTGCACCTTGATCGTCAACTCCTGGTGGCTGGCGGTGCTCTACCGGTTCCGGGGCGAGATCGCGCACATCGACACGCCCTGGCAGGGAACGCTCCACCGCCTGTGGATCGACCTCCTCGGTACGCCTGGGCGGGGAAGCCTCGGTCTGTGGTGGGGCGAGAGGACCTGGCTCGCCATCCTGCTCGTGGCACTGGCCATCACCGGCCTCGTCCGCTGGCGGAAGGCGCGGGACGACCGTTTCTTGCCCTTCGCGGCGGGGATTGCCGCGATGATCGCCGCCGCATATCTGGGCGAGCTCGTTCCCGGCTTGGAGCAGACGCAATCCTACCGGCACATCATCCCCGCGATGATGCTCTCCGTGATCCCGGCGGCATCGCTGACCGTCGACGGGATTCGGGAGTGGCGGCGCAGCCTTCCGAACGGGCTCGCGCGCCAGGCCCTGATCCTCGCGGGCGCCCTCGTAGCGCTCCTCACCATCCGTGAGATCCTGTCCTTCTTTCCTCCGGCTCCGAGCGATCCCCCGAGCCCTTCTCAAGACGCGAAGGTCCTCGGCCCGACGGGAGAGTGCTTGTCCACGCCTCCTCGACATCTCCGGTTCCGCCATGCGCCGCGGCCGCGGGGGTTCGATATCGTCGCGGAGCGCGTCGGGAGGTGGGATCCGAAGGAGGGGCGCATCCTGATCGAGAGCTGGGATCTCGCGGAGCACATCGCGTGGACCACCCGGGCGCAGGTCATGGGCGGCTTCCCCTACCGCAACGTCAGGCACTCGGAGGCGAACCCGACGAAACGGATGGCCCCCAATGGTTTCGACGTCGAGGACTTCGAGCGGTACCTCGTCGAATACGCGGTTCGATGGGTGATCTTCAGCCGCCCCCATCCCGAGCTCTCCACGCTCCTGGAGCGGAAGGGATTCGTCGTCGGCGAGCCGCAAAGAGCGTCGTGCGCCTATCAGTTGTACCGGACCCGCGTGGACGTGAGCTTCTTCTCCGAGAACCGCGGAGATGTCGATGCCTCGCTCAACCGCCTCGATGTGCGTCACACGGATCCCTCGCAGGACGTGGTTCTGAGGTACCACTTCGCGAACACGTTCGAATGCCGTCCCGGGTGCTCGATCCGCCCCGAACCGGTTCCCGGGGATCCCGTGGGCTTCATTCGGGTCGAGTCTCCTCACCCGGCGGACTTCTCACTCGTCAACGCCTATTGAGGGGCGCTCCGAACCCGCCTCGCATGTACATCCATTCGATTCGGTGATTGAATGAACCGAGGAGGAGCAGGCCATCGTGTCCGCCAGGCCGACCGTCGATCTCGTGGCGGGTGCACGCCCGAACTTCGTCAAGATCGCGGCGCTGTGCCATGCGCTCCGGGCGATCCCCGGGCTGAGGACGAGGATCGTCTACACGGGCCAGCACCGCGACCACGACATGTGCGCCGGGTTCGCTCGGGAGCTGGGCATCCCAAGGCCCGATGTCCGGCTGGATCCGGAGCCCGGCAATCACGGGGAAGGGACGCTCGGGATCCGTGAGCGCTACGGGGCGCTGATTGCGCGGGGCCGACCTGACGCGACAGTGGTGGTCGGCGACGTGGACTCGACCGCCGCCTGCGCGCTGGCGGCCTTTGAACGAGCCATCCCCGTGGTTCACGTGGAGGCTGGGCTGCGGTCGTTCGACAGGACCATGCCCGAGGAGATCAACCGGCTCCTCACCGATGCAGTCTCCAGTCTGCTGCTCGTCTCGGAGCCGGCCGGCATGGAGAACCTCGCCCGAGAGGGGATCCCGGCCGAGCGGGCGTACCTGGTGGGAAACGTCATGATAGACACGCTCATGAGGCACCTCCCGGATGCCCGCCGGAGGAGCAAACCTGGGCGGCTCGGGCTGTCCGAAGGGGGATACGGCTACGTGACGATGCACCGACCGGCCAACGTGGACGATCCCGAGGCGCTCGAACGGCTGCTCCGCTGCGTGGCCGGGCTGTCGCTGCTGCTGCCCATGGTCTTTCCGGTCCATCCCCGGACGAGAAGGGCCATGGCCAGGTCCGGTCTCGATGGCCTCGTCGCCGGCGCACCGGGTCTGAGGCGGGTGCCCCCCCTCCCCTATGTCGACAACCTGAGCCTCCTCGCTTCGGCGCGGGTCGTGCTCACCGACTCGGGGGGAATCCAGGAGGAGACGTCCGTGCTCGGCGTCCCCTGCATCACCATGCGCGATCGGACCGAGCGGCCGATTACGATGGAGCTCGGCACGAGCGTTCTGGCGTCCAGCGACCCGGATGCCATATCCAACGCATTCCACCTGGCCTTGAGCGGACAGTGGCGCGAGGCCGAACCGATCCCCGGTTGGGACGGCGGCGCGGGCGCTCGCTCCGGCGACCGCATCGCGGCCTTTGTGTGCGGGTGATCAGCCGGCGGTCGGACCGGGGTCCGTTTCCGCGACGAGCCGACGCGTGGTGGTCATCCGACAGTGACTCAAGAGCACGTCGAGCATCTCCCTGCACCAGCGGAGCTTGACCTCGAGCGGCCTTACCGCGGCCGGATGCAAACGGGCGACGTGCGTGGGCAACAGGCGGCCGTCCACCAGATCCACGAGATGCAGGACGAAGGTCATCGGCACCCCGGTCCGGGCACGTCTTTTGACGAGGGCCCGGGCGATGCCGAAGGGCAGAATGCCGAGAACCGTGGAGGTGAGAGGCACCCGCCCCACCGTGGCGACCGTTACCGGCACCTCGACGAAGGCGCGCCGGTCGTCCTCGCGAGAGAGGTCCGAACGCGAGGGACGGTACAGCGAGCGCGGCGCCGCCATCTGGCGGACGACGCCGGGGCCGGGCGCGCGCCCGTGGCCAGGGCCGAGCAGACCGCGGTAACCCTTCATCAGCGGAACGACGGGTGAGGGAAGCACGGACGCATCGTAGGCGTATCCCCGCTGCTCGAGAAGCGTAAGGACGACCTCGTCGGCGCGGTAGCACGGCGCCCGGAACCCGCAAGGGGCGATCCCCGTCACCCGCTCAATCGCCGCGGAACAGGAATCGATCTGCTCCGCCATGGCGCGCGCCGAAAGAGCCGTGAGGTCGTCCGGATGGTCCCAAGTGTGGTTGGCGATCTCGTGCCCCCTTGCCGACATGTTCCCCACGAGCTCGGCGAACGGGCGGGCGTCCAGGCTTCGGCCCGTGACGAAGAGGGTCGCCTCAATCCCGAGGACGGAAACCAGTCGATCGAATCGCCGAAGGGCGTCCAGATCGTCCGCCGTGCACGCAGCCGCCGGATTGCCGGCGTTCCCCTCGCCGCCCCAGAAGCGCGCGAGCACGCCGACCGTGTCCAGGTCCATCTGCAAGGCGCATGGGCAGCGAGCATTCACCGAAGGCCCAGGCGCCCGAACGGCGACGAGCGGATCCACGCACCCGCCGCGACCCGCAGGTAACCGACGATCGTGCCGGCCAAACGCATCTTCGACGCTCCGCGCTTGCGTCGATAGTCGAGCCGGGCGGGGACCTCCTCGATCCTGTCCGCCAGCGAGGCCGCCTCGACGAGGAACCTCGCGTAGGACTCGAAGCCCCGTCCCGCCGGGATGCGATCCCCATGACGTCGCATGACTTGGCGCACAATCCCCACGCGGTATCCACGGTAGAACGTCGAGAAATCCGTGATCCCGACGCCGGGACACGCCCGGCTCATGAGCGATGCGACCCCGCGGGAGAGCAACGCCCGCCCGGGCGGGCAACCGCTCATGCCGCCACCTGGAAGAAAGCGCGAGGCCACCACGATGTCGGCGCCTTTGCGCAACAGCTCCGACATCGGCCCGAGCAGGGACGGATCGTGGGTATCGTCCGCGTCCATGGTGAAGCACAGGTCATCGTCGCGTCCG
This sequence comes from Deltaproteobacteria bacterium, assembly GCA_028713995.1. Lineage (GTDB taxonomy): Bacteria > Myxococcota_A > Polyangia > JAAYKL01 > JAAYKL01 > JAQTNF01. Next base: position 9,464 of record JAQTNF010000077.1, read on the forward strand.
TGGGCGCACACATACCTCAGCCCCGCGGCGAGGGCCTCGCCCACCCCTTCGTTGCGGGCGAAGCGGATCACGTGCAGCGGAATCGACACCTCCGCCTGGCGGGCGGCATCGGAGGTCCCGTCCGTGCTGCCGTCATCAACGAGAACGATCCGCGATGCCAGCCCAACGGGCCGAAGCGCCGTATCGATCCGCCCGAGGAGCCTTCCTATGTTCCCGCGCTCGTCGTACGCGGGCAGGACGACGAACAGCTTCATCGGAGCGGGCCGCTCGCGTTCGCGCAGTCGACCGTGGTCCGCAGGCCGTCCCGGAGCGGTGTGGAAGCGGTGAAGCCGATGGTCTCCTCGGCTCTCCGGGTGGACGCGGCCCTGTGGCGCACGACATCCCAGGCCCTCGCGGGCCCAATGTGTATGGGCGAGCGACTCCGGGACACCTCCAGGATGGTGCGGGCGAGGTCGAGTATGCCCGTGCTCCGACCGCTGGCGACGTTGAGCACCGTGCCAGAGATTCCGCTTCCGGCCCGTATCGCCAACACGGTCGCCCGCGCGGCGTCGTCCAAGAAAAGGAACTGTCGTGTTTCATTCCCGGAGCCGGTGACGACCAGGGGCTCGCCGAGCAGGGCGGCCCTCACGAACCTCGCCACGACACCCCTATAATGGCTGGCCTCCTCCCCTGGACCGTAGCAGTTGAAGTACCGGAGCACCACGGCCGGCAGGTCGTGATACCGGCAGTAGAACGCGACCATCTGCTCCGCCGCGAGCTTGCTCACCGCATAGGGCGTGTATGGACGGAGCGGGGATTCGACCTCGTCGAGCGGTCCCGGAGCGTCGCCGTAGACGCAGGAGGACGAGGCGTGCACGAACAGCCCCACACCCCCGGCGAGGGCCCGCGCGAGCAATCGCAGCGTCCCCTCCGCGTTGGTCCTCAGATCGCTCAGGGGATCCTCCACCGAGCGCTGGTTGGCGAAGCTGGCCGCCATGTGCACGACCACGTCCGGCCGGTCGGCGAAGGCTTCATCCAGCGCTCTCTCGTCCAGGATGCTCCCCTCCACGAGTCGCAGATGCTCGATCCCGGAGAGCCGCGCCGCATTCCCCGCGGACAGGTCGTCGATCACCGTGACGCGCAGGCCATCCGTCGAGGCGAGGCTCCTGGCGATGGCGCTTCCCAGAAACCCGGCGCCTCCCGTGATGAGGACCCTCGATGCCATGTTCGTCTCCAACCCGTCACGCGTGTGTCTGATATCATAGCATGGTGCGGGCTCGGGACGACAAAACCTGCCCAACCCTGACGGGGGAATGGCACAGCCAATCCGCGAAGCGTCATTCGGGCATGGGCGGCATGCCCCAGAACTTGACCGCGTCGTCGTACTCGGCCTGCGGGAGCTGGACCAGGACGACCTTGTCGAAGGAGACGAGCGCGAGGAGAAGCTCGCGCAGCTCGGCGCCGTCGAGGGCGGTGCACCCGACGGTCGGCGAGCCCGGGCCGCTCCACAGGTGCAGGAAGATGCAGCTCCCGCTTCCCGGAACCGGCGTTTCGCCGTCGAGCATTCCGTTGTGGTCTATGAGCGCGAGCAGGCTGTAGAGGTCGTCGGAACGGCGCATGTCCTCATTGGAGCTCCAGTCCTTCACGACGTCGGGAGTGGCCTCGACGATTTTGTTGTAGTGGGAGGATTGGGGATCGTCCACGCAGATGGTTTGCGCCGTGGATTGTTGATACGGCAGCTTCAATCCCGCGGGCGGCTCCGCGCCGTAACCCATCACGGTGCCCAGCCGGAAAATCCCCGCCGGCGCGGTCTTGTCGCCCTCGACCTTGATGCGCGACGCACCCTCCGGAGGCAGCGTCAACCCACGACCCCACGAGAGGCCCTTGGAGCCCACCTCGGCGGACCACGGCCCCAGCGCGGGCGACCATCCATTGCCGTTGCGCACGAAGAGCGCCAACCTCGCATTCGAATCGCCCCAGGAGGGGACCACGACGGCGAGCAGGTGCGAGATGGACGCGAGCGCCTGCCGGGCCTCGTCGCTCAAAGGCGGAAGCAGCTTGCTCTCGTCGGCGGAGCCGTCACCGTCGCCGTCGGCGCTCCCGTCGGCGCTCCCGGTGTCGACAGGTTGCGAAACATGGTCCGTCCCGCCGCAGGATGCCAGCAGCAAAGCCGACATCGACGCGGCGAACAACGTTCCTGTGAACCTCATGGCGACTTTCCCTTCCGGACATGAATCTTCAACCCGGACAACGGGAACGATGGTATCGCCACGCGGGAATAGGCTCAAGCCGACTTGTGTCGTGACGCAACGACCATTGAGCACGGATGACCGTCCGTGGTACTTTCGTCGAGTCATGACAGGCCGTCCGGATCGCAGAAAAATCGACCTCGCGATCGCCGCGATCACCCTCGCGGCGCTTGTCGTATCCGGGTCGAGGCCGGCCACCGCCCAGGGCAACGACATGGCGCGCGCCAAGGAGACGTTCGCCCAGGGGCAGGCGCTCTTCGACAACGGCGACTACGCCGCCGCGCGCAACGCGTTCCAGGCGTCGCTCGCCGCGTTCCCGCACTTCCGCACCATCTTCAATATCGCCCTGTGCGAAGAGAAGCTCGACAACGTGGCCGCGGCCGTGGCCATGTACCGGCGGTACGTGGACTGGCCCGCCGAGGTTCCGAACCGGGACGAGGTGCGGCGCAAGATGGACGAGCTCGCGGCGCTCCTGCCGCCCGAGCCCAAGCCGGCCGGGCCCAATCCCAGGACCGAGCCTCCCAGGCCGGCCCGGCGGCCCCCTCCCGGACCCGAGCCCGGCCCGGATCTCCGCGTCCCGGGCTGGATTTCGGTGGGTGTGGGCGGCGCCGCGGTGGTCGCGGGCGGCGTGCTGCTCGGCCTCGCCAAGTCCAAGTCCATGGACATGAAGGACGCGACCGGGACAGCCTACGATCCCTCGAAGCACGATTCCCTGCCCGTCGACGGCAAGACGTACGAGACCGCGGGCTGGGTCACGGCCGGCGTCGGCGTCGCGGCGCTCGCCGCGGGCGTGATCATGCTCGTCGTCTCGGGCCCTGGCGAGGACGCCCAAGGAGCCGTGTCCGCGCGCGTGGCCCCGGGCGCGGGCGGCGCGTCGCTCTTGGTGGCGTTCTGATGCCGCGGCTCTTCGCCGCAGTCCTCGCGATCTGCGTCTCGGCCGCGGGGTGCATGGACCTCTCGTGGAAGAGCGGACAGCTCAAGTGCGGGCCCGAGGGCGAGTGCCCGGACGGTCTCTCCTGCGCCGCCGACGGCTGGTGCCGATCCGGCGAGCCGCCCGCGAGCGATGCGGCCGCGGATGGCGATTCCGATGGTGATACGGACACCGACACCGATACGGATACCGATGCCGATACGGATACCGATACCGACACGGACGGCGACTCGGACACCGATGCCGATGCCGACGCGGACGGCGACTCGGACACCGACGCCGATGCCGACGCGGACGGCGATTCGGATACCTGCACGTGCGAGACGCAGGGCGGGTGCGGCGCGGCCTCGTGCGTTGCGGCCGACGGCGGAGCCATCGCCTGCGACTATGCTCCGGATCCGGATCTGTGCGCGGCTCCGGGGTGTGGCTCCGTGACCTGCGACACGTCGTTTGTTTGCAGCTACACGCCCGCGGACACGGACTGCACCGTCGACGGCGGCGAATGTTACGCGGCCGCGTGCACCCAGGGCTCGCCTCCCACGTGCCAGTTCTCCCCGGTCGTCGAGAGCTGCGCGCCGGGACAATACTGCGACGCGACGGGCGGCTACACGTGCGAGTCGGGCGGCTGCGCCGACGCCGGGGTCGGCGCCGAGACGCGCGTCACCACCGCCGCCGGCGTATCCTTCTCCCCGTCGATCGCTCCCGCGGCCGCGGGCTACGCGGTCGCCTGGACCGACTTCGTGGACAATGTCCAGGGGGAAATCTCCTTCAACACCATCAGCGCCGCGGGCACGCTCGGCACGATGAAACGCGTGCAGCCCGACTTCAACGGCCGCTACCCGAAGCTCTTGCGGGTCGGCAGCGGGTACGCGCTCGTGTTCCAGAGCTGGAGCGCGACCTCGAGCTCGCACGAGATCTTCCTGCTCTTCCTGGACGCGGACGGTGACGCCACGGGCACCCCCATTCAGGTGTCGCAGGCGGACACCGCCGCCTCAGCCTACCCGGACGCGGACTTCCTCCCGACGCTCGGCGACTCGGGGCGCATCGGCATCGCGTGGAGCGACCAGCGCGGCGTCTTCCCGGACTGGGACGTCTACGCCCGGGTCTACGACGTGGCCACCTCGTCCCTCCTCGACACCGCGGATCGGCAATTGAGCTCCATGCTCTCCGACGAGGTCGGCGTCCGGGTGAGCCGCACGAGCCATGGGGGTACGGACACCTTCGCCGCGGTCTTCCAATCGTCTCTGGAAAACAAGGTGTACTGGCGGACCTTCGACGGGACGGGCGCCGGCCCCCTCACTCCAGTGACGGACGCGCTCGCGGCGCGGCCGGTGGCCCTCGCCTGGGACGGCGGCGAGAAGCTCGCCCTGGCGTTCCGCTCCAACCTCGGCCGCGTCGAGTTCGAGCTCCTGGACGGCGACGGGACCGTGTCCTTCGGCCCGATCGAGATCGGCGACGCGCTCGGGCCCGCCAACACCCATCTGGGCGGCTACGTCGTCGCGTATCTCGATCTCTTCGCGATCTCGTTCGACGCGAGCCGGGACGCCTTCCTCGTGGCGTGGGACGCGGAGCCGGGCGTGGCGAACGGCGGCTTCAACAACGCGGAGGTCTTCCTCGGGCGCGTGTCCCACGACGGATCGCGGGTGGAGGCGCCGTGGCAGGTGAGCTCGAGCGCCGCCGTCGGCAATCGATCCATCCAGCCTCAGCTGCAGGCCGGGGAACCGAGCATGATCGTGTGGAGCGACAACCGGGACGAGATCGACACCGACGACTATTCGGGCGAGATCTACGCCGTGCCGTGGTCCTGCGAGTAGAGATGGGCATGACGCGGACGAGCCTCTTGGTGTTCCTCGTCACCGCGGCGTGCGGCTGCGGCGCCGTGGACGGCACGGATCCGTACGCCCTGTGGAAGACCTACGAGCATCCCCTCGGCGCGTTCCATTTCCACTACCCCTCGCCGCCGTGGAAGGAGGCGGACGGGAGCACCGACACCGATCTCGTGCTGGTCGTCGATCCCGGCCCGACGTCCGACGCGGGCGAACCGGGCGCGCGCTACCGGCTCGAGGCCGCCGTCGTCGCGGGTGACGTGGCCGAGGACGCCTCCGTTGCCGAACAATCGCGCCTCGAGGCGCGAGGCTATGGGACGTCGCCCCCGCGCGGTTGGGAGAACGGGGCCGGCGACCACGGCGTCATCATCGAGGGGCGTAACGACGGCGCATCGGTCGCCGCGGTCCTGCTCGCGACGAGTTACGGCGTCGCCGCGCTTCGCATCTTTACGCGCGACGATATCGACGATCCGGATGTGGATCTTCTGCTCGAGAGCCTTGAGCCGCGCGCTGCGGGCGAGAACTAGCCCATGCGCCGCATTCCTTCGCCGAGGTTCGTTCTCGCGCTCGCCTTCTGCGCGGCCATGACGCACGCAGCGGTCGCCCACGCGGTGGTCCGCATCGTGTGCCCGGTCTGCGGGCAGGTGTTCGACGAGAGCACCAGGGTCTGCCCCAACGACGGCTCGGACCTCGTGCTCGTCGGCAAGCGCGAGGAGGTGGGGAAAGAGCCCGGGGATACGGACACCGCGGACGCGCAAGATGGTGGCGCCGAGCCGGGCCAGCCGGTCGTCCCGGGATACAAGCGACACGACAAGGGCGGCCGTCGGCAGCGCACCGCGGAGCCGGTCGACGAGACCCACAACGACAGGCGGAGCCGGTTCGCCGAGGAGCGACGCGGAGGGAACGCCGCGGCCGAACAGGCGCGGCGGGAAGAGCGGGAGCGCCGCCAGCGCTTCACGACCGACGACGAGCGCCTTCGCGCCGAATTCGACAGCCGGCGGGCGAAGCTGCGCAACGAACGCGAGCTTGCCGCTGAGGAGGCGGAGCGCGCCCGTCTGGGGCTCGCCACGGACCGCACGCGCATCGTACACGGCCTCGCGGCGCCCCTCGTGTCGCTCGGCTATCGCGTCTCGTTCATGGGAGAAGGGCGCGACGCGGGGCCGGTGCATGGCGCCGAGATCGACGTCAACCCGTCCAGGACCTACCTGAGGGCCGGCTTCTCCACGTTCGTCGGCGTGCGGGCCCTCGACCGTCAGAACGAGCTCCTGTTCATGGAACACGTTACCGTCGGCGTCGAGTGGCCGTGGAGATTCGCCCCGTTCGCGCTGCTGCGGGCGGGCATCGGCGGTCTGGCCAGCCGCCGCTTCGGCGAAGATTCGGTGGCGCTCGTCCGATCCATCGGGACCGAGGTGGGCGTCGACTGTCACCTGGGCCTGGGGACCATCCTCAGTCCATCCGTAGGATACGTAAGATACATGGTGAATGATGCATATTGGAACAGTGTCACCGCAAAAATCTCCATCGGCTTCTAGACACTGGACATCGGTTTAGCGTATCGTTCGGGAAAAGAAGGTAAAGACTGCGAAATCGTCGCGTATCAGCGCCGCGATAATTTTGCAGACGTCGTTCTTGACATTGACCTTCTCGACCTTATACTTTCGCGGTTCTTTAGCTGGGGTGACGGGCCGATCTCTGCGCTGGCGGAAAGGTGCCGATTGATCCCTGAGTCGAAGATCACGGAGATCAGGGAGAGGGCCGACATCGCCGAGGTGGTGGGCGATTACGTCACTTTGCGACGCGCCGGCACCAACATGAAGGGTGTCTGCCCGTTCCACGCGGATACCGATCCCTCGTTCAACGTGAACCCCGGGCGACAGTTCTTCCACTGCTTCGGCTGCGGAGCATCGGGCGACGTGTTCAACTTCCTGCAACGCATAGAGGGGCTCGAATTCATGGAGGCCGTGCGCAGACTCGCCGAGCGTTACGCCGTGGA
>JAQTNF010000077.1:16451-23790 GCA_028713995.1 Deltaproteobacteria bacterium
CCCCGCAAGGGAGATGGAGCCCGCTGCCCGCTCGGCCGAGGAACGCGCCCGCGCCGCGGCCAAACGCCGCATGGGAATCCTGGAAAGCGCGGCCGGTTTCTTCGAGTCCGAGCTGATTTCGAACAGGGGCGCGAGGGCCCGGGAGTTCCTCGGGCGCCGCGGCGTCACCATGGAGACGGCGACCGCGTTCCGGCTCGGGTACGCGCCGGACTCGTGGGACGCCTTGCTCGAGCACATGCGGCACAACGGCATCTCCCCGCGCGAGGTCGAGGACGTGGGCCTCGCCCTGCCGCGCAAGGGCGGCGGCGGGCACTACGATCGGTTCCGCAACCGCCTGATGTTCACGGTCACCGATCCGTTCGGCCACGCAATCGCCTTCTCCGGCCGCATCCTCGACGGGGCCTTGGAGGCCGAAGGCGCCAAATACATCAACTCGCCCGAGACGGCGGAGTACCGCAAGGGCAAGGTCCTGTTCGGCCTGCACCAGGCGCGCGTGCATTTGAGCAAGCTCGGCGAGGCGATCCTGGTCGAGGGTAACTTCGACGTGGTGTCGCTCGCGCAGGCTGGCGTCGCGAACGTGGTCGCGCCGCTCGGCACCGCGCTCACCGAAGATCAGGCCGTGCTCCTGCGCCGCCGGGTCGAGCGCGTGGTCGTCATGTTCGACGGCGACGCGGCGGGACGCGCGGCCTCCGCCAGGGCCTTCCCCATCCTGGCGCGGGCCGGCCTCGCGTCGTACATCGCGACCCTGCCGCCGGACGACGACCCGGACAGCCTGGCGCGCAAGGGCGGCGCCGACGCCGTGGGCAAGGCGCTCGCCGGGCGCGAGGGCCTGCTCGATCACATCATTTCGGAATCGGCGCGTTCGAGCGACGGCACTGCCCAGGACAAGGCCAGGCGCATCGCGGCGCTCGCTTCTCTTCTCGATGCCGTGCGCAGCCCCAAGGAACGCGACTTCTACCAGCTGCATGTGGCCACGGCGTTCAAGCTCGACATCCCGATGGTGTTCCGCCACCTGCGCGCGGGCCCCGGATCCGCGGACGTCGTGCGTGAGGAACCGCAGGCCGGGCACCTGCCCGGAACGCTGGCCGAGCGGGAGCTGGTCGGCCTCCTCATCGACCGGCCGGAGCTGTTCGACCAGGCCCTTGCCGAGGGCACGCTCGGGCTCGTCACGTCCGCGGACATGCGCGGCCTCGTCGACGAGCTCACGCGGCGCTACCGGCGCAAGGAGACGCTCTTCGGCGACTTCGTGGCCGACGCCGCGGGCGGCCCGGCGCTCGACTGGCTCGCCCGGCGCGCCATGACCACGCTCTTTAGCGATTCGGAAACGGCGGAACGCGCCCTTTCCGATATCACGGCGGAACTGCGCCGCAGGCACTTGTGCGACAGGATATCCGAGATCAACGAGCAGATAGAAAAGGCGGACGCGTCCGGCGACGATGATCGCGTGCTCGAGCTTTCGAATGCGAAGACCAAGTTGGTGCGGGAGCTGCCGCAGCACTCCTCGCGCACGGCCTAGTCAGGCGCTTACGTTATCGGGAGAGGTTCATGGCAACGGAAAAAGCACAGGACAAGAAGAACATCCAGCAGCTGATCGAGCTCGGGAAGACGAAGGGTTTCCTCACGTACGAGGAGGTCAACGACTTCCTGCCCGAGGAGGCCGTTGCGTCCGGCGAGATCGACAGCCTCCTCGACCTCCTCTCCAGCGAGCATATCGAGGTCGTCGACCGCCAGAACCAGTTCGCGTTGCCCGGGGCGGAAAACGACGCCGTGCGCGACATCGAGACCGGCGCCGAGGACGACCAGGAGATGGGCTACTTCTCGAAGACCAACGACCCGGTGCGCATGTACCTGCGCAAGATGGGCTCGGTCTGCCTGCTCACGCGCGAGGGCGAGGTGGAGATTGCCAAGCGCATCGAACAGGGCGAGCGCCAGGTGCTCGACGTCATCCTGTCGTCCGACATCGCCATCCAGGACATCATCGGGCTCGGCAACAAGCTCAAGCAGGACAAGGTCCGGCTCAAGGACCTGGTCGAGAAGGTCGAGACGAGCGAGGCGAGCGAAGAAGGCGAGGCCGAGAGCGACGACGATTTCGAGGGCGCCGCGGACGACGACGAGGACGACGAGTTCAGCGACTACGACGCGTTCGAGGAGAACGGCATCAACCAGGAGGAGGCGGATCGCCGGTTCCTGGAGACGGTGGATCAGGTCCGCAGGCTCGACCGCGAGATCCAGCGCCACATGATCCAGCTGCGCGACGGACGCAAGCTCACGGAACGGCGACGCGAGACGCTCGTGCGCAACGTGACGGGCCTGCGCATCAAGGCCAAGGACCTCCTCTACAGCCTGAACCTGAGCAAGAGCCAGATCCAGCGCATCGTGGCGCGCCTCAAGGAGTACATCGCCCGCGTGGAGAAGGCGGAGTCGGACGTGGCGACCTTCGAGCGGCGGGCCGGAATGCCGACGCGCGACATCAAGCGCACGCTGCGCGAGATGAAGGAGTCGAAGAACGCGGAGCGGCGCATAACGCGCAAGCTGGGCCTGCGCGGCGCGGAGATCGTCGACATAGAAACGGAGATCCGCGACGCCCAGAAGCGCATCAAGGCCGTCGAGGACGAGCTCAAGCTCCCGCTCGTCGACCTGCGCGAGATCTACCGCCGCATCCACGAGGGCGAGCGCCGCGCCGAGCGCGCCAAGGCCGATCTCGTCGAGGCGAACCTGAGGCTCGTCGTGTCCATCGCCAAGAAGTACACGAACCGCGGCCTCCAGTTCCTCGATCTCATCCAGGAGGGCAACATCGGCCTCATGAAGGCCGTCGACAAGTTCGAGTACCGCCGCGGCTACAAGTTCTCGACCTACGCCACGTGGTGGATTAGGCAGGCCATCACGCGCGCCATCGCCGACCAGGCGCGCACCATCCGCATCCCGGTGCACATGATCGAAACGATCAACAAGCTCATCCGCACGAGCCGCTACCTGGTGCAGGAGATCGGCCGCGAGCCCACGCCCGAGGAGATCGCCGAGCGCATGGAGCTGCCGCTCGACAAGGTGCGCAAGGTGCTCAAGATCGCCAAGGAGCCCATCAGCCTCGAGACCCCCATCGGCGAGGAGGAGGACAGCCACCTCGGCGACTTCATCGAGGACAAGGGCGTGGTCTCCCCGTCCGAGGCCGTCATCGGGCTCAACCTCTCGGAGCAGACGCGCAAGGTCTTGAAGACCCTCACCCCGCGCGAGGAGAAGGTGCTGCGCATGCGCTTCGGCATCGGCGAGAAGTCGGACCACACCCTCGAGGAGGTGGGCCAGGACTTCGAGGTCACGCGCGAGCGCATCCGGCAGATCGAGGCCAAGGCCCTGCGCAAGCTGCGCCACTCCTCGCGCAGCAAGCACCTGAAGAGCTTCATCGAGCACTGAGCCTTTTCGGCGCTGCCAGTCGGGACAGCTCCGATACGTTCGTGAGGTCGGCGAGCTCGGACAAGGACGGATTGCACGTCACCTCGAGAGATCCGCCGATGTCCAGGGAGCCGGACAGCTCCGAGAGGTTCTTCAGCGCGCCGTTGCCCGCGCACTCGACGCTCGTCTGTGCGCGAGGCTCGACAGGCCGATGACCAGGCTGCCCCCGATGCGTTCCAGCGACTCCAGACCCGCGAGCGAAACGAGCGCGGTGTTGTCCGAGCACGCGATGTCCCAATTGCCGTCGCAGGTGCCGCCGTTGACCACGACCTCGCCCAGCGCGAGGTCCCAACCGATGCGGCGGAGATTGACGAGCCCATTCAGAGTCGAAAGCGCCGTCGTCCCGGAGATGCGCAGTGTCTGACCGATGCACTCGAGGTTCTCAGCGAGCCTACGACCCCTCGTCCCTTCGAGTCGCCGACAGGCCCACGGCGGATCTGGCCGGATCCGGAAGAACATGCGTACGACACCTGTTTGGCGTCCGAGAGGGGAATGCGGTAGAATCCGAAGAAGCATGGCGCTCGCATTGGAGCGCAAGGAGATTGCCCTTATGAGCACTTTGCACGTCGACCTTCCAGAGAGCGTGCTCCTGGCCACCCGCCAATCTCCCGAAGAGTTCGTCAGGGAGGCCCGTTTCCTCCTGACGCTCAAGCTCTTCGAGCTCGGCCGCCTGTCCTCGGGAATCGCCGCCGAGACCTGCGGCATGTCGCGCGTGGACTTCATCATCGCCGCAGGGCGGTTGGGAGTGCCCGCAATCGATCTCGACGAGAGCGAGATGGAGCGGGAGTTCGCCTCGTGACGGACAACCCGATCGTCGTCAACGCTGGGCCTCTGATCGCCCTGTCGGTTTCCGGCCACCTCTCTCTCCTCGAGCGGCTCTACTTTCACGTTCTCGTGCCTGGCGCCGTGATGAGGGAGGTGACGGAGTCCGGAGCCGGCCGCCCCGGAGCGAGAGAAGTGGCAGGTGCGCTCTTCCTGGAGCGGGTCGAACTCGATGCCCCGGTGGACCCGCTGCTTGCCGGCGAACTCGGCGCCGGGGAGGCCGAGGTCATCGCCTTGGCGGTCGTCCGCAAGGCCAGTCTCGTTCTGGTTGACGAACGTCGTGCGCGACGCGTCGCCGAACAGGCCTACGGCCTGCGTGTGAAGGGCACGGCCGGGATCCTGGTCGCGGCAAAAAAGCAGGGACTGCTGGCGAGGGTCCGACCCGTCATCGAAGCGATGGCCGAGAGCGGGTACTTCCTCTCCGCGAGGCTCGTCGGGAGAGCATGCGCGGAGGCGGACGAATAGAGTTCCCCTTTTATCGCCTCTCCTTCGTGGTACACTTCCGCCCGTAATGAGGAGGCTCATTTGACCGATCGCGACCAGGATCGCTTCCACGATCAGTGCGGCGTGTTCGCCATCGTGAACCACCCCGAGGCAGCCAACCTGGCCTACCTGGGCCTGCACGCCCTGCAGCACCGCGGCCAGGAGAGCGCCGGCATCGTGACCTCGGACGGCGCGCGGCTGCACGCCTGCCGCCGCATGGGTCTCGTGGGCGATATCTTCACGCCCGACAGGCTCTCGCGACTCAAGGGCGACCGGGCCATCGGGCACGTGCGCTACTCCACCGCCGGCGGCACGAGCATCAGCAACGCCCAGCCGTTCACGGTCCACTACCGGGGAGGCTCCCTGTGCGTGGCGCACAACGGCAACCTGACCAACGCCCTCGTGCTGCGCGAGGAGCTCGAGACGCAAGGGGCCATCTTCCAGTCGTCCGGCGACACCGAGGTGATGGTGCACCTCATCGCCAGGCACGGCATGGACCTGGTCGAGAGCATCTGCCAGTCCTTGTACCGCGTTCAGGGATCGTACTCGATCCTGTTCATGTCCGAGAGACTCGTGGTGGCCGCCCGCGACCCGTTCGGCATCCGGCCCCTGTGCCTCGGCCGGCTCGGCGAGTCGTGGGTGGTCGCGTCCGAGTCCGTGGCGTTCGACCTGATCGGGGCCTCGTTCGAGCGCGACGTGGAGCCCGGCGAGGTGCTGGTCTTCGGCGAGGACGGCGCCGTGCGCTCGCTGCGGCCCTTCCCCTCGCGCCCCAGGCGGCTGTGCCTGTTCGAGTACGTTTACTTCGCGCGGCCCGACACGCTGCTCGACGGCCGCTCGGTCTACCGCTGCCGCAAGGACATGGGACGCATCCTGGCGCAGGAACACCCGGCCGACGCGGACATCGTGATCGCGATCCCGGACTCGGGCACGCCCGCCGCCCTCGGCTACGCGGAGACGTCCGCCCTGGCGTTCGAGATGGGCCTCATCCGCAGCCACTACGTGGGCCGCACGTTCATCGAGCCCAAGCAGTCCATCCGCAACTTCGGCGTGAAGCTCAAGCTCAACCCGTCGCGCGCCGTGCTCGACGGCAGGCGCGTCGTCGTCGTCGACGACTCGATCGTGCGCGGCACGACCTCGCGCAAGATCGTGGAGAACATCCGCAAGGCCGGCGCGCGCGAGGTGCACCTGCGCATCAGCTCGCCGCCCATCCGCTTCTCGTGCCGCTACGGCATCGACACGCCCGACGACGAGGAGCTCATCGCCCATGCGCAGGAAGTCGGCGCCATCCAGGATTTTTTGGGAGTCGATTCCCTCGGCTACCTGAGCCTCGAAGGGCTCAAAACGGCGACCGGCGAGAACGGCTTCTGCACGGCGTGCTTCGACGGGGACTATCCGGTGGACTTCCAGGACAGGGGCCGCAGGCTGCAGCTCAGGTTCGAGGGGCTCTAGAGAGGAGGCGAGCATGGCTCTCGACTGCCCGCGTTGCGATGGAACGAAGCTCGAGGAGATCGGCTTGGACGAGGTCGCGGTCGACAGGTGCCCGCGCTGCGCGGGCGTATGGTTCGACCATGACGAGATCGGCGCATTGGTTGGATCCACCGCCAGCCTCGGAGGGATGGAGTCCCTGGTGCCCAGGCCGCCCACCGACGACGGAGCGAAGCCCCTGTGTCCCAGGTGCAATGGCATCGCCCTGCGCCAGCTCGAATGCGGGAACATCGGGCTGCGGCAGAGCCTGCTCCAGCGCTGCCCGTCGTGCCTCGGCACGTGGATCGATCGCGGCGAGCTTCGCGAGCAGGAGGACAAAAGGCTCTTCGAGGCCGTCCGCGGCTACTTCGCGCTGTGCTTCCCCTCCAAGTGAGGGAACGACGTTTGGAGGGCGACCACCGCCTCCTTCGCGTACCACCGCTCCCGCACCTCGCCGATCAGGTAGAACGAGCCCGTCACCAGCACCGTGCCGTCCGTCCCCGCCCGGGCGACCGCGGCTGAGACCGCCTCGAGCGGATCCGGGATCGCCTCCGCGCGACAGCCTTTGCCGGCGAACAGGGTGGCCGTCTCGCGCGCCGGGCAGGCAGGCTTGCCGTAGACCCTGGGCTCTGTGGCGATGACGCGATCGAAACGTCCCGCGAACGGAGCGGCCACGTCGAGCCCGCTCTTGGACCTCAGGATTCCGACGACCGCCACCTTGGGCCCCGCGCCCGCGCCTGAGAGCGCCGCGTCAATGGCCACGCGAAGCTTGTCCGGATTGTGCGCGCCGTCCAGCACGACCCGCGGCCCGTCCCCGTGCATGACCTCGCTGCGGCCCGCGAGCCTCACCCGATCGAGCCCGCGCGCCACCTGCCCGTCGTCGAGGGCTATTCCGTGCCCCGTCGTGAATTGCCGTGCAGCCTCGGCCGCCAGCGCACGGTTGTGTGAGACCGCGCCCGCGCCGGACGGAACCCGGATCACAGGGGCGCCCAGGGCCTGCGCCTCGCGCTCCACCACCGCAAGCGCCGCGCCCGACGCGCCCGTGACGAGCGGCGCGCCCGGCCTCGCCACGCCGGCCTTGTGCCACGCGATGCGCTCGACGGTATCGCCCAGCACGCCCACG
>JAQTNF010000078.1 GCA_028713995.1 Deltaproteobacteria bacterium
CCCCCCGTTGAGGCCCTGAGTTCGTCACTCTGTCGCGATGTTACACCCGAGCATCTTGGCGGACTCCTCGCACGCATCGGGCAGCTTGCTCTCGCTCGTCCCGGGGCAGTTCTCGAACGTCTGCTCGTCCACGACGCAGCGGTTGCCCTTGGCCACGCTCATGGGACAGCAGTTCGGGTCGGCCATGTGCCGCTCGCGGCTCTTCGCGTCCAAGACGTTCTCGCAGTCCCATGTCCCGTTGGCGTCGTTGTCCTTGCCGTCCGTGCACGTCGCGGCGGTGTTCTCCTGGCAGTTGGGATCCGTGGACGGAAATCCCCGCACGCATCTCACGAAGAGGCTGTGAGCCCGAGTCAACTCGAGAGCCGGCGCGGTCAGGACGATGTTGTACTTGCAAGACGGAACGCACTCCTTGCCGGTCGCATTCGGGAACTCCTTTCCGCAGGCCACCCTGCAGTCCTCGCATCCAGGATCATCGCAGTCCGTGAGCCCGTCGCCGTCGTTGTCCCGTCCGTCCGAGCAGGCATCTTCCGACGCCTCGGAGAAGTCCTCGCAGTAGTACCAGCCCAGGGCTTCTTTCGAGACATGCCCCTCGGCCTTGGCGCAGTCCAGGTCCGCAGGCAGCTTCGGAATCCTCTGCTCCAGCCCGGAACTCGCGGCAACGACGAGGTCGCAGGTCGAGACGCGTGTCTCGGGGTCCCATTCGAGGGACATCTCGAAGCAACTGCCGCACAGGGGCGCGGCCGAGATTTTCATGATGGTCTCCGTCAGGCTGCTCCAGCCGGAATCGGTGTTCTTCTCCACCTGTCCCCAGCCCCCAAGGGCGTCGATGAGCTGGGCGTATCTTCCGCCGGGCACGTCGGTGATCGCGCCGAGGAACACCCAGCCACGCTTCCGGCCTAAGAGCAGGTCCCCGATCACCTCGGGCGCGAAGAGCGAGGCCGGTCTCTTGGCGCACGCCGCGTTGTCCGGATCCGTCTCCTGTGCGCTCTCGAGATCTCCTGAGACGAGGAGCCCGTCGCCATTCATGGAGCAGTCGTCCTCGTCGCTGATTATGATGATCGCGAGGAGCGCGTCGCTTCGCAGGAATCCGGGCTGGCGGTCCAGCGCCCGGACCGCGGCGATGAGAGGCTGCTCGATTCCGCACCCTTGTGCGCCGACCGACGCGAGGCACGCGGCCTCAAGGGGCAAATCGCTGTCGGCGCTCTCGGTTCTACGGCTTCCGCCGCCACCACCACCACCGCACCCGAGCAGGCTCTCGGGCAGAGATCCCGAGTCCGCGAGTTGGGATGAGTCCGTGTCGAGCAAAGGGCACTCGACGATCCCGCCATCGTCGTCGGTATCGTCGCATGCGCCTATCCAATCGGAATCCACGCCGTCACACGACCAGCCGGGCGGGCACTGCGCTTGCGAGCTGCACGGGATCTCCCCCTCGGGAAGCCCTATGGTCCGTCCATGAGCATAGGTCTGGAATGCGCCGTCGTCGCCGAAGGCCGTGCACCCCTTCAGCATCGCCCCAGCAGGCGGTGGCTCATGATGGCCCCACTGCAAACCCATGTCCGAGGTGACGACGGCCACACGGACGTCACTCATTGAAGGATACGGCGAACCCGGCAGAGGGTTGAGAAGCGCATTCAGCATTCCGAGCACGCGGGTCGCGATCGTTCCCTGCACGGCCTGCATGGATGGCGAGTTGTCCACCACGAGAAGAAGGTCGAGACCGTTGAAACCGTCACGGATGATCTCGGTTTTTGTCGTCTGAGTCGGTACGGCGCAGGTTTGCCCCGGACCCGGCTCCGTACAACCTGTTGCCGCCAGGAGCAGCAGCACAAGGGCAGCTATCGCGACGGTCCGCATGGACATCCCTCCCATTGCAAGACCCAGTGTATCAGGGTTCTTGGGTCGCGTTCCGGAATCCGTGTGTTCCGGCTCTCCGGCCGTTCCTGTCCCGCAGCCGTCCTCGCAAGCCCGTCCCGGGCTTGTTCCGGCTCGCCTTTCTGCTATTGTCGCCGGCATGAAGCTTCCGGCTGCCATGATCGTGTCCGTCGCGTGCGCATGGCTCGCGGGTTGCGGATCCGTGGGTCCGAACACCTCGGACTTCGACACGGCCCGCGAGTACGGCGAGGGACACGCGCCGGGCAGCGACATGGACGCCGGCGTGGACACCGCGATCGATCCGTGCACCGGGCAGGGCCTTGTCGACTGCAATCCGGTCACCAACGAGGGTTGCGGGGACGCGGGCGCAGCCTGCGACTACGGCGAGGTCGCCGGAGCTCCCGGATTTCACTGCTACGGAGACTGCGAGGCGCCGGCCGGCGCGGCCTGCGACGAGGCCATGGGCCCGTGGTGCGTGGCGGGTTGCACCTGTTTCGACGGGCGCTGCGAGAAGTTCTGCTGCGATCCTTCCGACTGCCCCACGGGCACGTGCATCATTCCCAACGGTGGATGGCCCGGCACTTCGGGCACGCTCGGCCTGTGCCTCTCGGGCAACGCCGGGACCGACTAGAACACCGACCGGTTTGAAAGTTGCATCATTACGCCGCCCTTCGCCATTCCTGGGCACGGGGGCGCTCCACTCGAGGTCGAGCGCCTTCTTCACGCTCGACTCCAGGAGCACTGGTATCCCAGCCGCGCGAGCTCCATTGTGCGCTCGATGAGCCGAAGGTCCATGTCCGTCCGGATCAGCCGCTCGCGAAAATCGAACAGCGCCCCTTGCGAGAACGCCGGCTCGCCGCAGCCGAGCCGATCCAGAACCATCTGCCACCGCAGGTCGACGACCGTCAGCTCCACGGCCTCGGCGTCCGACACGCCGTGATAGCCCTGCAGGAGAACGGCCCGAGCCGGCGAAGAAGAATCTCCTCCTGTCTCGTGTGTGCCTGTCGTGGTCGCCAACGCTCGATGCTCATGCCGCACCTCCTCGCGCGAGCACTCGCTCGCCGCTGGTGCCCAGAAGATCATCGTGCGTGCCGCTGCGCCAGTTTTCGGCAGGACAACGCCCAACTCAGCGATTTGGCTGACCCTTCAAACCGGTCGGTGTTCTAGCGCTCGCAATCGAGGCGCGCGATCTGTTCGCGCAGGTCCTGGATCTCGCGCTGCCAGTACTGGAGCGTGCCGAAGTGCGGGAAGGTGCGCCTGAAGATGGGGTCGTCGAAGCGCCGCGCGATCCACGTGGAGTAGTGGATGAAGCGCAGCGCGCGCAAAGGCTCCACAAGCCGCAGCCACGCGCGGTCGAACCCTCGCAGCTCCTCGTACGCGTCGAGCAGCACGCTGCGCTGGCGGTCCCCCTCCTCGTCATAGCTCGGCACGAGCATCCACACGTCCTGCGCCGCGGGCCCCACCACCATGTCGTCGAAGTCGAGGAACGCAGGTCCCCGGTCCGCGAGCACGATGTTGCCCAGGTGGCAGTCGCCGTGGATGCGGTGCACGGGCACGCCCGCGAAGCGATCCTCGATGCGCATGAGCAGCATCTCGACCGTGGCGCGGTACACGTCGCGCGCTTCGTCCGGGATCGCGCCGTGCTCGAGCAGGAAGGCCAGGTTGTCGCGGCCGTAGGTTCCCGGGGTGAGGCGCAGGCGCTCCGTGGCATCCGACCGCGCGCCCACGTTGTGCACGCGCGCGAGCAGGCGGCCGAGGGTGCGCACCTGAGCGTCGTCGAGCTCCTGGGGCGTGCGGCCGCGCACGCGCGGGAAGATGGCGTAGAGGATGCCCTGCACTTCGCCGAGCGTGCCGCCGCATGCGAGCGGCAGCGGCGCCGCGACCGAGACACCCTCGTCGGAGAGCTCGGCGAGGAACCGATGCTCGGCCGCGATGGCCCCGCGGCTCCAGCGCCCGGGCCTGTAGAACTTGCCCACCACGAACGAGCCGTCCTCCATCTCGAACTGGTAGACGCGGTTCTCGTAGCTGTTGAGCGCGAGCGCGCGGCCCGTGCAGCGGCCGCCCGCGGACTCGGCCGCGCCCAGGACCTCATCAGGCGTGAGCCTGTGGAACGCCATCGCGAGCGGGTGTTCGGACAGGGACGATACGGTCATTTCACACGCTTTCCCTCCCGGCCCGCGTCCACGGTCACGTAGGCGTCGGGCTCGAGGAAGTAGAGGCCGCGCTCCTTCACCTTGCGGCCCGTGATGCGCTCGAAGCAGCGCGCGTACAGGCGCACCTGCGGCGCGTAATGCTCGGCGAGCTTGTCGAGGGCGCGCGCCGCGGCGCGATCGGTCTTGTAGTCCACGATCACGAAACCGCCGTCGTCCTCGAAGGCCAGGTCGATGGAGCCACGTACGAGCGTGGGTTTCCCGGCCCCGGGTCCGTCGTCGAGCAGGAGCTCGAACGGGACCTCGGTCAGGCATCGCGGGCTCGCCACGGCCCTGCGCCAGATCTTCGAGCCCGACACGGCGTGCGCCGCGGCCGCGGCCCTTGCGGCGAGCCCGGGATCCATGTCCTCGGCCTCGAGCGTCGCACGCGCGGCGGTTTCCAGATCCGCGTCCGGCGCACGCATCGCCAGATCGAGCAGCGCGTGGATCACCGCGCCCCAGCCGGCCCCGTAACCGCCCTCCCACTCGCGATCTCCCTCGTCGCGCAGGGCGAGCGCCTTGGCCGCCGCGGTCCCCCACGACGGTACGGCGCACGCGACGAGGGCCTCACCAGCCGCCTCGGCCGTCCGGGAGATCTCCTTGGCCTCGACGCGACGTTTTGTGGGCGCGGCCGGGCTCTGCGGGCCCGGATCCGGAAGCTCGGCAGCACCCGCGAGGAGCGGCTCGAAGAACTGCCACGGGTTCCAGCGTTCGCCGCCGATGCGCCGCGTCACCACGAGCTCGGCCGCCGCGCGCGTGGCGGCCACGTACAGGAGCCTCGTGCGCTCGGCCTCGAGAAAAACGCTCTCCCGCGCCGCGTGCGCGTCCCAGTCCGGAGGCTCACAGATGCGCTCCGAGCCGTGCGGGCCGTGCGGGCGTTCGAGGACCATGTAGCCGCGCGTGCGGCCATCCGACCGATCGACGTGCAAGGTTGCTTTCGGCTCCCATTTGCCGGTCGGGTCGGCGAGGAACACGACCTTCGCCTCGAGGCCCTTGACCTGGTGCAGGTTCATGATCTCCACGGACGGCCCCGCGTCTCCGCGCGCCAAAAGGCCGTCGTGGTCCTCGTCCCCGGCGGCGAGGGCGAAGAGGCGCTCCGCGAGCTCGGCCGGGCACCACGCTTCGCGGCCCGCCTCGCGCAGGATCTCCACGGCCTTTGCAAGGCTCCCCGCGCGCGCGTCCCCTCCCTCGCCCGCGACCGCCCTGGCGAAAAGCCCGAGCCGCGCTGCCACGCGATGGGCGGCGAGCGGCAGGGGCAGCTCGTCGAGCGCACGGGCCGCGTCGCCGAGCACGGCAAAGGCGTCGCGGAAGGCCGCGTGGGCCGAGGGGTCGCGGGCAACGAGCGCGGCGGGAAGGGGCTTCGTGAAGTCGAACGCGCCGCCGCCTTTTTTCAGCGCGTACAGGGCCGCGTCGCTCACGCCGAAGAGCTCGCTGCGCAGGGCCGCCACGAGGGCCACCGGGTTGCCCGGATCGGCCGCCGCCGCGAGGCCCTTTCCGAGCAGGCGCAGCTCCCCGCTTTCGCTCAACGGTGCGCCGCCCGTCACCCGGCACGGCACGCCGTAACGCCCGAGCGCCTGCGCGTACACCGAGAGCCTGCGCCTGCGCATGGTCACGATCATGAAGTCCGAGGCGCTCGCGCACTCACCGGCGTCGAGCCTCGCGCGGATGGTTCGGGCGATGCGATCCGCCTCGGCGATCGCGATGTCCTCTCCATGGCCGTTGCCGTCGCAGGTGAGGACACGCACAACGCCGGCTCCGGCCCCGGGCGCCGGCTCAAGCGCCACGTACGCGGGAGACTCCTCGGTCGCCGCGGCCGGGAAGGCGCCCTCGAACGCGCGGTTCACGAACGCGATGATGTCGCGCCCGGAGCGGAAGCTGGTCGACAACGCGAGCACGCGGCCGTGCGCGGCCACGATGCGCTTGACCGCGCCGTAGGTGGCGATGTCCGCCCGGCGGAAGCGGTAGATGGACTGCTTGGGATCGCCGACGACGAAGAGCGACCCCGGGCGCGGCACGCACCTGCGCCAGTCGGTCTCGCGCGGATCGTCCGCGGTGATGAGCAGCATGACCTCGGCCTGCACCGGATCCGTGTCCTGGAACTCGTCCACGAGCAGGTGCGTGAAGCGCGCGCCGAGGTCCTCGCGCACGTGCGGCTTGTCGCGCAGGAGGCGCGCCGCGCCGAGGAGCAGGTCCGCGAAGCCCACGAGCCCGCGGTCGTGGCGGAGGCGATCGGAGATCGCTTGCGCGCGGTGCAGGGCCTCCATGACCGGGGCGTGGCGTTGCACTCGGATGGACGCGATGCCGGGCGCGGCCACGGACGCGGCAAAGGCGGTGAAGCGCGCGGCCTCCTGCTTGGCCAGATCCCTCGTCGGCCAGCACTTCTGGGTGACCTTGGGCAGGCGCTCCATGAGGGCGAGGACCTCGGCGAGCTCCACGACGCTCGAAAGATCGAGGTGCCGCAGCAGGCGCACGATCTTCCGGTAGCGCGGCATGAGCTCGTCCGATCCCGTCTCCTCGGGCAGGGCCGGCAGGAGCTCCAGGATGTGGCGCCCGTAGTCGCGCACCGCGTCGGCCGTGCGCGCGAGATCCGCGGCCGCGCCGGCACCGGTCGGCCATTCCTCCACGTCCTTGTGGCCCGCGAACGCGACAAAGGGCTTCTTCAGTTCCGCAAGGGCGATCCCGAGATCGTCGAGCCGGGTGAGGAGCCCGTCGGGATCCGCGGCGAACAGGCCGTCCGCGAACAGCTCGAAGGCCTCCTCGCGCAGGGCCGCGTCCGCGTCCTTTTCGATCTCCTCGAACGCCGGATCCACGCCGGCCTCCACCGGGCGCTCCCGCAGGAGCCGCGCGCAAAAGGCGTGGATGGTGCCGACGAAGCACTGGTCGAGCCTGTCCCTCGCCTCGAGCAGGCGCACGCGCTCCTCGCCGTCCGCGGCCCGCGCGGCCTTTTCCACGGCCACCTCGAAGCGGCTCTTGAGCTCGGCCGCGGCCTTGCGCGTGAACGTGACGGCCGCGAGCGTCCGGATGCGGACGCGGCCGCTCGCCACGAGGGCCACCATACGCGAGGCCATGCTGTGGGTCTTGCCCGTGCCGGCCGCGGCCTCCACGAGCATGTTCGAGTCGAGATCCGTGGCGATGAGCTCGCGCGCGTCCGCGTCGATGAGCCTGTCTGCCGTCTCACGGGTCATCGGCGGCCTCCCCTCGTGCGGGCGCGCCGCGCAACGTGCACAAAGGCGCGAGGGCCGCGTTCATCGGGTTCGCGAGCTTCCGGGCCATGTCCGCAGCCGTGGCCTTGGAATCGCCCAGGGCCGCGGCGAGATCCTCGGGCGTGTCCCTCTGGTCGTCCGACGGGGGGAAGGTTCCCTCGCGCAACATGCGCACGAGCGCCGCGATCACGTCCGGTCCGCCTGTGAGGTCGCCGGCCTTCCAGCGGATGCGCGCCCCTGCGTGCACCGGGTTCGGGAAGTAGTACGAGAACTCCCCGACCTTCGCGTCTTGTGCAACGACGCGGCGCAGGCGCTCCTCGGCCAGGGCCACGTAGATCGCGTTCTGCACGTGGCGGCCGCCCTGGAACGGATCCTTCTCGTCGAACCTCGCCCCGCGGCCGGTCTTGTAGTCCACGACCGTGAAGACCCTGCCCGGCGCGGACGGATCCTCGTCGACGCGATCGATCCGGCCTCGCACGCGCACGGTCCGTCCGTCCGGCAGGCGCAGGCTCGCGGGCTCGTCCGAGTCGAGCAAGGAGCCCTCGCCCTCGCGCGCCTCGCCCACCGCGACCTCGAGCGCCAGCGGCCTGGTGAGGTCGGCCAGATCCTCCTCGTCACGCAGGAAGATCTCGGCCGTGCGCACGATGCGCCTCAATTGCGACTCGAACGCGAGCTTGTTCCGCGGCGGCATCGTCACCTTCAGCTCGTCCACGCGCCGCGCGAGGATGGACTGGAGCAGGTCCTTGTCGCGCGCGAACGCGGGCCTGCGCCCCACTTTGCCCACGGCGGCGAGCAGCTCCCTGAACACGCCGTGCAGGAGGGTCCCCTCCTGCGCCGGATCGATCCACTCACCGAAGGCCGGCTCGCCGTCGTCCGGCGGCCGCAGGCCGAGCACGTGTCGCAGGAAGTAGCCGAGCGGGCAGCGGCCCAGGGCCTCGAGCCGGCTCGCGGAGAGCACCGGCCCGTTCTTCGCCGTGGGATCGAGGTCCATGCCGGCCTCGGGCACGCAGCCGTCGAACTCGGTGAAGCGGTCGCTCGCGCGCTCTCGCGCGGCGTGCTCGCCGCGACCGAGGTGGGGAAACGCGGCGGCCACCACCTCTCCGGGGTTCGCCACCGGACGGCCGGCGAGCAGATGCAGCCACGCCTCGTCCGCGCCGAGGCACTTGTTCGCCGCGTCCGGGGCGAACGACACGGGCGGCCCGATCCACTTGACCATCTCGGCCGCGCCGGCCTCGCGCTCGCCGGACAGGATGCGGCAGGCGTGCACGAGGGCGCGGCCCGGCGAGCATTGCCGATCGTCGCCGAGCCCGAGCGAGCAGAAGCCGAGCGTCACCTCGCCGCGCGCGCGCGCGAGCAGCAGGGGAAGGCTGTCCGCCCTCGAGGCGAGTCGGCCGCCGGCCGTGGGGAGCTCGGACGACAGGCGCTCGCGCTCCGCGTCGAGGAGCACCGCGTCCTCCCGGCCCGCGCCCGGGAAGCGGCCGTCGTCGAGGCCGAGCACGAACGTGTGGCCCCGGCCCGAGTGCCCCCCGGCCGCGACGTGCGCCACGTGGATCCGGCCCGGCCGCGGTCCCTCGCCGCCAACGGCCAGCTCTTCCCGCAGCCGCGCGAGCCAGGCGCGCGCGTCGAAGCCGGCCGGGGCGCCGTTCTCGGCCACGGCGGCCGCCATCTCCCGGATCCGCCGCGCAAGCCCGTGCAGGCAGTACGTGTCGAGGGCGCTCGCGCACCTCGCGTGGGTCTCGAGGACTGTCGCGGCCGCTTCGAGCTCCGCCGCCGGGCCGCCCCCCTCGGCCGGCCCGAGCCCGGCGAAAGAGCGCTCGAGCTCGGGGGCCTGGCGCGGTTCCTTGAGCAGCCCGGCGCGAAGCATGCGCGTCACGGTGCGCCGCGGACGGCCCGAGGAGAGCCACGAGATCCAGGCCGCGAGCAATCGGCCCGGCCTGAAGAGACGCGCGGGCAGGCCGCCTTCGAACGTGGCGGGCACGCGGCCCTCCTTGTCCGGGAAGAGCCCGAGCAGGATCTCGTAGATGAGGGAGGGATACGTGGCCGCGTCCGTGTGCAGGATCTCCACGTCGTCGAACGGGATGCGCCGCGCGAGGCACGTGCGCAGCGCCTCGCGCACCTCGTTCACCTCGCCCACGGCCCGAAAGACGCGCCTTGCGCCGTCGCGCCGCGGCGGATCCACGGGAAGGATCCGTCGGCCCGCAACCGGAAGCGCGCGCCAGAAGCGCTTCTCCATGGCGAGGAACGCCGCTTGCGCGTCCTGCGGCGCGAGCGCGAGCGCCCCTTGCGGCCAGGCTCCGGGATCGGACGTGAGCCTCGCCGCGGCGAGCCGGAAGACTTCGGCGCGATCCGCGAGGCCGCCTTCATTGAGCGCGCGCTCGAAGCCCTCGAGCAGGGCGCGCATTTCGGACGCCTTGGACGCGGGCCGCAGCGCCCCTTCGAGCAAAGCGTGCGAGTCGAGCCCGGCCATGCGCAGGTCGGTCACGGTTGCGGCGAGCGCCCGCATGAGCCCGGCCGTGGGCGGGAGGCCGGAGAGGTAGGCTTCTTTCGGGTCGAGCCGGGCGAAGACGGCCGCCACGCACGTCTCGAGCCGCGGGCCTCCCAGGTATGCAAGCGAGCGCCGCGTGAGCTCGGGCAGGGCGATGTCCATGGCCAGGCCGAAGAGCGTGCACGGCTGCGCGTTCATGACGGGCCTGCCCGCGCAAGCGAGCGCGGCCAACCAGGACTGGCCCACGCGCAAGGACGGCGCCACGAGCCGCTTGCGCGCGAACGGATCGGCCTGGCACGCGGAGCCGAGGGCCTCGAGAAAGGTGTTGAGCCCTTGTCCCTTCATGGACGCCCGCCTTTGGTTTGAATCCTGGAAAAGGTTCCGGTGGCCAGGGACGGAATCGAACCGCCGACACGAGGATTTTCAGTCCTCTGCTCTACCAACTGAGCTACCTGGCCGGTCGAGCAGCCCCCAAGTATCTCCACGCGGCGCGGGTTGTCAACGAGGCAAAGAACGCCGTCAGGCCTAATACGAAAAGCTCGACCCGCCGATGAACTCGCGGATGAGTGAGGTGTGCGGCACGTCGCCGGGCAGCACGGTCACGAACATGGAGAGGAACTTGCGCAGCCTGTAGGCCTCGGCGAACGCCGGCTGGTCGCGGGTCACCTCGAGCAGGTAGCGCTCGGCGAAGATCTTGAGCACCGAGAACTCGTAGATGAGCGACGTGTCGAACATCACGTCCGCGGACTCCTGGAACGGGAAGATGTGCCGCCGCTCGCCGCGCCTCACCGAGTGCCAGGAGTCGATGGTCTGGCCGGCCGAATAGCCCCGGTAGTGCCGGTCGCGCACGATGCGCCGGATGAGCCGCGTGTCCGACGTGTTGAGCCGGTTGTGGTCGTCGATGGCGAGCGGGTTGAGCGCGTTCACGTACACGCGGTACTTGCGGTCCTTGGGGATGGCCGGCGTGAGCGCGTCGTTGAGCCCGTGGATGCCCTCCACGATGACGACCTGATCGGGCCCGAGCTGCATGGGCGAAAAGTCCCGCTCGGGCACCCGCGTGCCCTTTGCGAAGTCGTAGCGCGGGCTCGCCACGCGCTCGCCGGCGAGCAGCCGCGTCAGGTGCTCGTTGAAGAGCGGCAGATCCACGGCCTCGAGCGCCTCGAAGTCGTAGGCCCCGTTCTCGTCGCGGGGCGTGCTCTCGCGGTCCACGTAGTAATTGTCGAGCGACATCATGAGCGGCCGCTTGCCGTTCACGAGGAGCTGGATCGACAGGCGCTTGGTGAACGTGGTCTTGCCCGCGGACGACGGGCCCGCGATGAAGACGAGCCTGCGGTCGGGCCGGGCCGCGATCTCGTCGGCGATGGCCGAGATGCGCTTCTCGTGCAGGCCCTCGCTCACCTTGATGACCTCGCGGATGCTGCCGTCGATGCACGCCGCGTTGAGCCCGCCCACGTGCGAGATGCCGAGCAGGTCGCTCCACTTGCGGGCCTCCTTGTGGGTCCTGTAGAGCTTGGGCTGCGGCCCCTCGATGCGCAGGAGCTCCTTGTTTCCCGGGTCGGGAAACCTGAGGATGAAGTCGTCGTCCACCGCCTCGAGCTCGAACTCCGAGAAGTGTCCCGTGTGCGGCGCGGCCGGGCCGAAGCAGAAGTCCACGAACGAGCCGACCCTCACGATGCCCACGTGGGACGACGGCCACGTGTCGAGGATCTGGCGCTTGACCGGGTATCCGCCGACGGCGAAGATGCGCCGCGCCTCCTCCACCGGCACGCGCTGGAACACGAACGGCCGCTTGGCCGCCGCGAGGTTCTTGAGGTCCCGGCGCAGCCCGGCCAGGAGCTCGGCCGTGACCTTCACGCCCTCCACCTCGAAGTAGTAGCCCTCGGAGATGGCCTGCCCCACGCGGATGCGGCACGACGGGTGCCTGGTGTAGAACACCTCGTAGAGCATCATGGTCAGGCCGTGGCGGTAGATGCGCGCCCCGTGCTGCGAGCTGTGGAACACGGGCTCGATCACGCCCGAGCGCACCACCTTCGCCGCGAGCGACACGACGCGGTTGTTCATCATTGCGGCGAGCACCTCGTCGTCGTCGGGGTGTGGGTGGAGCCGCATGAGCTCGGCGACCGTGATGCCGCGCGGCACGAAGATCTTTTGCCTGCGGTACGTGACCTCGGCGGTCTCCTTGATGATGCTGTTGCGAGGCTCGTCAGCGGGAGAGTTGTCTGGCAATGGCTTCTCCGAATTCCCGGGCCGCGTCTGGCCCATTCCCTGTGATGATGCGACCGTCCTCCACGACCGCCGCGTCCACGACCGCGGCGCCCTTGGCCTTGAGGACGGCGGTCGCGCCCCCGTTCGACGTCGCGCGCCTGCCCGTGAGCAGACCCGCATTGGCCAGGATGGCCGGCGCGAGGCAGATCGCGGCCAGCACCTTGCCGTCCTTCGCCGCGTCCGAGGCGAGCTTGTGCGCCTGCGCGTCGTCAAAGAGGACCGTGCTGCCCTGGCCGCCCACGAACACCACCGCGTCGTAATCGGCCGCCCTGGCGTCCGCGAGTGTGAGGTCGGGCGTGGCCTTGCCGCCCAGCATGCCAGTCGCTTCCTGCGTGGTCATGGAGGCCACCTTGACCGTGTGGCCCGCGGCCTTAAGGACCTTGCGCGTCTCGAAGAGCTCCTCGTCGCGGAAGTCGGCCGGCGCGATGACCATGAGCACGTTCTTCCCCGCGGGCTTGGCCTTGGGCGGATCCGCGGGCTTCGCGGGCTCGGGACGCGCCACCGGGGTCGCCGGGCGCTCCCCGCTCGCGGAGCAGCCGAGCGCGACAAGGCACGCGATGGCGAAGCAGGCGGCTCGCATGGGCTTTCCTCCTTGACCCCCGCGATGAGTTGCGCGGGTCAGGCCATTATACCGGAGGCGCGGGCGGAACAAAGCCCTCGGTCGCGGATTCACTCGATGAGGACCAGCCCGAAGTAGTTCTGGTCGCACGTGCGGTTCCTGACCACCTCGATGGGATATCCGTTCGCCCTCGCCGTGGCGAAGACGTCTATCCCGCACGACTCCATCGACGGGCGGGTCGTGTCCGGATGCCGGCATTGCCGACCTTCGCATTCCTTGCACCGCCAGCAGGGCCCCGCCCCGAATCCGAACGCCTTGTGGTGCCCTTCGAGGAAGATCTCCCTCTCGAGCTTCACCACGACCTTGCTGACGCCGCGCCCGGTTTTCGTGTTGTGGATGAGGACGGCCTTCTCGTAGCAGTCGAGCACCCTGCGGGTCTCGTCGGGCGTGGGCGTGTGGGGCGGGCAGCACAGGTTGCTCGCCCAGCCGTCGCACCCGAACTGGCACTTCATCCGCACCCACGCGGCCGTGGCCACGGTCGCGCAGTCGATGATCTTGGCCTCCGCCGCGCCGAGCGCGAGCGCCCTCTCGACGAAAGGTTCGTACCGCCTTTTTGTGGCCATGAGGCTCTCTCCTCCATCATCTGCTACAGGCGCACGGCGGAGGTGATGATCACCGGCTCGACCGGCACGTTCTTGAAGACGCCGACAGTCTTCG
This sequence comes from Deltaproteobacteria bacterium, assembly GCA_028713995.1. Classification (GTDB taxonomy): domain Bacteria; phylum Myxococcota_A; class Polyangia; order JAAYKL01; family JAAYKL01; genus JAQTNF01. The sequence goes on from JAQTNF010000078.1 coordinate 13,291, forward strand.
TCGTCACTTTGGAGATCGCCTTCACGACATCGTAGCCCGACAGCGTGTCGCCGAACGCCGCATAGTCGCCGTCCAGGTACGAGTCGTCCGTCACGCAGATGAAGAACTGGCTCGTGGCGGTGTTCGGGGCCGTCTCGCGCGCCATGGAGATCACGCCCGGCTGGTGCGACAGGCCCTTCACGATCTCGAGCGAAATGGCCGGGTGCGTGGCCTTGGGGATCAGGTTCTTGTCGTAGCCGCCGCCCTGGATCATGAAGCTCGGGATGACCCTGTGGAAGACGAGCCCGTCGAAAAAGCCCTCGTCCACGTATGTGAGGAAGTTCTGCACCGTGATGGGCGCGTCGTTGCCGTACAGACCGACCACGAACGTTCCCATCGTCGTCGTGAACTCCACCCGGTCCGTGACCGCAAAGTCGCCCGTGCCCGTGTCGGTATCGGAGCCGGTATCGGAGGCGGTGTCCGTATCAGAGCCCGCGTCCTTTCCGGAGTCCGCGTCCGTGTCCGGGCTTGTGCCCGTGTCCGAGCCCGTGTCGGTGTCGGAGCTCCGCGAGCTGCCGCTTCCGCATCCGGCCGCCGCCAACGAGGCCGAAAAAAGAACGATTCGCCAGAGGGTATGGGGTCGGGACCCATCACTTGTCATATAGCCTCTCTTCCCACGCCTCGACCCAGGCCCGCATCGGCTCGGCCTCGCGGTCGAAGCGCCGCAGCACGTTCGCCACCTGCGCGGCCGTCATCCGGAGCGTCCTCCCCACGGTGCCGTGCGTGAGATCGGTCCGCTGACACAACGCCCACACCGCGAACCTGCGCGCCGGGTTTGCGCGCGGGCCGTGCTCGACCGAGAGCAGCTCGTCGCGCCCCGCTGCCGTGACCGCGCAAACGAGCGCGAGCGCCCTTCGGGGTTCGAGGAACCGGGTGGCCGCATCCGCGTCCCGGATCTTGAGCGCCGCCTCGCCTGCTCCGCGCAGCCACCCGGCGTCGAGCGCCATCCGCTCGGGCCAGCTCAGTCTGCCGCGATGCAGGTCGAGCACGTACTCGTGAAGGGCCGGGCCGCCTCCGAGCATTTCCAGGAAGAACCCGCGCGTGAGCCACTCGGGTGATGTCTCGAGGTCGAGGTACGCACGATGGCTCGTCCAGCACTCCGATTGCAGCCGCGTCACGAGCCCGGCGCGCAGCGGGTTCAGGTGGATGTACGCGAGCACGTACGGCAGGCTCGACTCGTCGCGCACGAGCTCGCTGCGGAACCGCCCGCGGAACACGGGGCCGTCCCAGCCGTGAATGCGGTTGACGCGCTGCGTGTAGTCGGCGTTGAGGCGCCGCATGCCGCGCGACAGGTTGCCGTGCAGCGAGCGCAGGAGCAGGTGGTAGTGGTTCGGCATGAGCGAGTAGGCGTGCACTTCGATCTCGTAGCGCGCGGCCATCTCGCCGAGGAGGTCGAGGAAGAGGACGCAGTGGCTGTCGTCCTTGAAGATTGGCGCGCGGCGGGCGCCGCGGTGCATCACGTGGTGGAAGGCGCCTTCGAAGTCGATTCGCGGCTTTCGGGCCATGGGAGCATGGTACACGAGGACGGGCCATATGACAATTGATGGGTCCTGACCCCCCCCCAGGACCGCGCATCACGCCGGAGGCGGGGGCGGGGCAAAGCCCTCGGCGCAGGGAACACCCGGGAAGGGGTTGGGGCCGTTCGAGCAGGGGCCGTTGTCGTCGCTGTCGTCGTCGAAGATCACTCCTGTCTTCTCGAGACCTCCGCGGTCGTCGTAGTAGACGTCGAGGACCTCCGTGGGCCGCTCCTGGTCCACGCGCCTGAAGGGCACGACCTCCGCGGTCGAGCCCCGGTCCTTGCCGTACTTCGTCCCGAGCCCCGGCTCCTCGGCCTTGGCGCGGTCGTCCGTCGCGGCGCCGCCGGACGCGAGCGGCATGGCGGGGGCGGGCGCCATGCGCTGCTCTTCGACGCCAATGGGCACGGGCTCGGCCTCTGCGAAAACGGCCACGCCGATGACGCCCACGTTTTCGGCGCCGCCCATGCGCGCCGCGTACGACTCGTCCGGCCCTCCGAACTCGAAGGCCGCCACGGTGTCGAGGTCGAGGCTGCGCCGCCAGCCCTCGATGGGCACGCGCTCGCCCGGGTTCAGGATGTAGCCCCGATCGCGGCGGTAGTCGGCGGGCCGGCCCGTGATCACGTCGCGGCCGTCCACGGACACCACGGCCTCGAGACGTTGATTCGTCAGGTTGGCGAGCCAGATCTCATAGGGCTTGCCCTTCTCGCCGAGCAGGTACCTTCGGCCGTCGAGGTCGTACACGGGAAGCGACCTGTCGCCCGACACGAACCACAGATCGACCGTGTCGCCGCGGATGGTCTCGAGCCTGGGGGTCGGGGGACCCTCCTTGTGCGCGCCTCCGCAGGCCGAGGCCGCGAGGGCGCAGGTCGTCAACAGTCCAAGGCCGAATCTCATGATGTCCCTCCTCGATTGGGGTTCCATGCTCTCATACGACGCGCGAGCAAGGCAATGGATCTGAGCTTTTCACTCCACCACGGTGTCGCAGCCGAAGGTGGCCGTGACGTGGTGGACGATCGCGTACCTGTAGTCGTGGCACAGATCCCCGCACAGCTCGACCGTGCCGTCGTCGAGCCAGCGCCAGCCGTCCTTGTTCGCGCAGGCCGCGCTGAAGGGCGCGAGCACGCCGTCCGCGAACACGTTCACCTTGCCCTTGTCCTTGGACGTGCCCGGGGCGAGCGCGCTCCAGTCCACGCTGAACGTGCACTCCACGGTCGCCGCGGCCACGTCCTTGAACGCGGCTTCGAGCGCGTCCGGGGTCGCCGCCGGGTAGAAGTCGCCCGTGCCTCCGTACTGCGCGATCTGGCTCATGACGTCGTCGAAGTCGGCCACCACGCCGCCCATGCCGATGACGTAGATGTCGATGCCGTAGAAGTCGTGGATGTCCATGGCGTGCGCGATGGTCGTCACGTCGAGGCAGTCGCGCGCCGACTCGCAGCTGGACCACGAGTGGATGCACGTCTCGCAGTCGAGGGCCGGGCTGTCCGAGCAGTTGGGCGCGCCGTCCGTGGCGAGCAGGATGACCTTGGGCGACTCGTCGTCGAGCGCGGCGAGATACGCGGCCACCGCGTCGAGCGACACGGTCGTGGGCGTGCCGCGGCCGGTGGGCTCGGTCTTTGAGAGGATGTCAGCGATGTGCTGCGACGTGCCTTCGCCCACGGGCACGTTCGGCCCGGATGCGGCCGCGCAGACGCCCTGGCCCGGCGGGAACAGGGTCAGCCCGAAGCGGATCTGCGGATCCATGGCCTCGGCGATTGCCGTCACGGCGGCGCTCGTGGGGTCCCAGGGGCGCGGGTCGCCCACGCCGAGGCTCGCGGAGCGGTCGAGCAGGATCATGACGTCGGGCGGGCGTCCGGAGACCGGGAAGCCCACTTCGTCGCAGTCGTCGTTGTAGGTCTCGGTGTCGACCGTGCCGGTGTCTTGCGCCGCACCGTCCGGCCCTGCGTCGCGCGCGCGCCTGCCGCCCGAGGTGCCTTCGCACGCGAGCGCGAGGCACGCGAGGAGGGCGCAAGCGGGTACGGTCTTCGACATGGACAGGCCGCAATGGTAGCCGAAAGCGCCTCCGGCGAGAAGTGCGGCCCATTGCCCGGAGGATCCGGGCCTGATATGCGTCGCTTTGGGGCGGGCGCGAGGTCGGCGGAGCATGGTCCACGACGTGAAAGAAGCGTTCCGAGTGAGCGAGAAGGTGTCCGGGATGGCGCCGTTCCTGGTGATGGAGGTGCTCGAGCGGGCCGCGGCCCTCGAGCGCCAGGGCAGGTCGATCATCCACATGGAGGTCGGTGAGCCGGACTTCGACACGCCCGCGCCGATCATGGAGGCCGGCATCCGGGCCATCCGCGACGGCCGCACGCACTACACCCACTCCCTCGGCAGCATGGAGCTGCGCGAGGCCGTGGCGGGCTCGATGCTGCGCAGGCACGGAGTCGAGGTGTCGCCCGAGCGCGTGGTCGTGACCGTGGGCAGCTCGGGCGCTCTCCTGCTCACCCTGTCCGCGATCCTGGACCCCGGCTCGCGCGTCGTCATGACCGACCCCCACTACGCGTGCTACCCGAACTTCGTGCGCGCCTGCGGCGGCGTCTCGGTGCGCTTGCCCGTGCGCGAGGCGGACGGCTTCCAGTACGACCCCGAGGCCGTGCGCGAGGCGCTCACGCCGGACACACGCGCCGTGCTCCTCAACTCGCCGGCCAACCCCACGGGCATCGTCACGAGCCGCGAGAGGATGGTCGCGCTCGTGGAGGTCGCGTGCGGCCGCGCGCTCATCGTGTCGGACGAGATCTACCACGGGCTCGTGTACGAGGGCGAAGCCACGTCCATCCTCGAGCTGTGCGACGACGCGGCGGTGGTGAGCGGTTTTTCCAAGCTCTACGCCATGACCGGCTGGCGCCTCGGCTACGTCATCCTTCCGCAGGGCCTCGTGCGGCCCGTGCAGAAGCTGCAGCAGAACCTGTTCATCTCGGCCCCGGACTTCGCGCAGGTGGCGGCCGTGGCGGCCCTCACGCAGGCCGACGAGGACGTGGAGCGCATGAGGCGCTGCTACGACGAGCGCCGCAAGCTCGTGCTCCGCCGGCTCGCCGAGATGGATCTCGCGTGCCTCGTGGAGCCGACCGGCGCGTTCTACGTGTTCGTGAACGTGAGCCGCTATACCGACGACGTGCACGCGTTCGCCTTTCGTATTCTCGAGGAGGCGTCCGTGGCGGTCACGCCGGGCGTGGACTTCGGCCCGCATGGAGAGGGCTACCTCCGGCTCTCGTACGCCAACTCGCTCGAGAACCTGGAGGAAGGTCTCGCGCGCCTGCGCGCGTTCCTTGAGAAACAAGAAGCGGTCCTGCAAATCGCCGGCGAGTTGCACGGCCGCCTGGGGTACTTGCCGTGACCATCGAAAACCACGGACTGAAGATCACAATGAGCGCGACGGCCCCGCTCCTTCAACAACCACTTTGAGCCTGGAGCATGTTCCGTCGGCTCTGGCGTGGGGGAAAGCGATGAAGCCTACGCTGTTCATCACCACGCTCGTGCTGACCATCGCCGCGGCCTGCTCCGGCGAAGGCAGATGGGAGGGGAAGGACGCCTGGCGCCGCTGCGACGAGGCGATCACCAACTGGCCCGGCACACCGGCGCCGCCCTGCGCGGCGATGCACATATGCGCCAACGAGGCACCGCTGTCGCCCGGGGCGCGAGGGAAGCTCACGCGGATGATCGCGGCGACACCCGAATGTCCGGAGCCGTGAGCGGAAAGGCTTCCACGTCTCCATCGACCCCCGCCGCCTTCAAAGAGGCGATCACCTCCTTCTTCCGGATTGTGTAGCTGGTCCCGGAGCGAGAACCCATGGACGAAGCGAAGTTGCTGGAGAAGCTCAGGCTCATCGAGGCGCTGCACGCGGGCGCCGCGACCCCCGGTGAGCGCGACGCCGCAGGTCGTGCGCGCGCGCGCATCCTCGAACGGCTGCGGACCGCGGAGAAGGCCGACCCACCCGTCGAGTACAAGTTCACGCTCGGCGATCAGTGGTCGAAGAAGGTGTTCGTTGCTCTGCTGCGCCGCTACGGGATCGCTCCCTACCGCTACCGGGGACAGCGGCACACGACGGTGATGGCGCGGGTCTCGCAGCGCTTCGTCAGGGAGACGCTGTGGCCGGAGTTCGAGGAGGTCGCTGAGACGCTGCGCTCGTACCTCGCCGAGGTCACGGATCGCGTGGTGGCCAAGGTCATCCACGAGGACACGTCCGAGGCGCCGGAGCGCGAACAGGAACAACCGAGCCTGCCCGGAGTTCGTTGAACACCAACTCGGTCGTGCCGAGGTGATAAAGCTCGCCGATCTCGCGTCTGGAACCGGGGGGAAAGGGCGCCCGCAAGGGGTGTGCTTTTTGAACAGGACCGTGGGTCGATCACGCCCGGACCAGTATTCATGCGGGTTTCCCGTGATCACGCGTTTTCGGACCGGGCCACCTTTCAGGAGAGCCCAGGCCGAGGCGGCTTCGACGAAAGCCAATGTTGACGCGGGTCCTGGAGATTCTGTCGGGTCGAAAACTTGGCCCAAAACTGGACCATAAACGCGGTGAAAAGGATGGAATTGTGGCTGCCATTGTGGAGTTCCGGCAGAACGTCGGGGAAGGGGAGGGGAGGACGCAAACCCGCCTGTCGATGATGTTTTTCGGCCTTTTCGGCCTGTTTTCTTTGCGCGCCCGGCCCGACTCGAACGGGCGACCCACGGCTTAGAAGGCCGTTGCTCTATCCGACTGAGCTACGGGCGCTTAGGTCGGGGCGAGAGGATTTGAACCTCCGACGTCCAGCTCCCAAAGCTGGCGCGCTACCAGGCTGCGCCACGCCCCGAGGCCAAGCGAGACACACCATACGGACAACGTGTTTTCCTGGCAAGCTCTCAGGCGGCCTCGGAAAGGGCCTCGCGCAGCTTGCCGAGCGCCCGGCGCTCGAGCTGGGCCACGCGCTGCTTGGTCACGCCCATCTCCTCGCCCAGGGTCTTGAGCTGCACGGGCTCCTCTGCCAGGTAGCGCGCCTCGACGACGCGGCGCTCGCGGGTGTCGAGCCTGCCCATGGCGGTCTTGAGCCGCGCGGCGCGGTCGGCCTCGGCCTCGAGCTCTGCGAGCTGCTCCTCCTGGCTGGGCAGGGAGGAGGGGACGATCTCGGCGAGCGTGGCGCCGGTCTCGGCCGAGGGCGCGTCGAGCGACGCGTCGCGCGCAGCCAGGTGACGGTCCATCTCCTCGGCCTCGGCCACGCTCACGCCCACCTTCTGCGCCACCGCGGCGAGCACCTCGTCGCGATCGGTCATGCCGTCCGCGCCGAGCCTGCCCTTGAGCGCGCGCAGCTTGAAGAAGAGCTTGCGGTGGGCGCGCGACGTGCCGATCTTGATCATGCGCAGGGTGCCCATGATGAAGGCGTGGATGTACGAGCGGATCCAGAACACGGCATAGGTGAGGAGCCGGTAGCCGCGCTCCGGGTCGAAGCGCTTGACCGCCTGCATGAGGCCCACGCTGCCCTCCTGCACGAGATCGAGGATGCGCGCCCCGTACCCGCGGTATTCGTTTGCGATCTTGACCACGAAGCGCAGGTTTGAGGCGACGAGCGCGTGGGCGGCCTTCGTGTCGCCGTGATCGCGCCAACGCCTGGCGAGGCGGATCTCCTCCTCGGCCGAAAGCAGCGGGTAGCGGCTCACCTCGGCCACGTACCTGTCGAGCTCGCTGACGACCGCCAGGGCGCGCGTGGTCATGTCCGCATCACCTCCGCGGTCAAGATAATCACGGTGTCAAGGGGGTCAAGCGGGGTGGGCCGGGCCTACCTGGAGAGCGACAGGCTGTTGCGGCGGTGCACCGCGAGGCGCGAAGGACGAAGGGGCGACGGCGGCAGGGCCTTGGCCGAGGACACGTAGTCGTCCTCGGTGCCGAGCGCGAGCGGCTCGAGCGCGACCCACAGGAGCTCGGCCGAGCCTTGCAGGACCTCGAGGGAGATGTCGTCGATGGTGTCGTCGACCGTGTGGTACGTGGTGTGGTCGCCGTCCTCGAACGAGTGGGACATGGCCAGCGCGGCGGGCACGCCCACCTTCGCGAACGGCGCGTGGTCCGAGGCGTCGATCGGCGCCATGAGCTCGACCTGCCAGGGCAGGCCCTTGGTCGCGGCCGCGCCGGCCATGATGTCCGCGAGCCACGATGCGTCCGGATCGGTGGCGGAGGTGGCGCCGTAGAGCTCGAGCCCCTCGCCGTCGCCCATGCCCACCATGTCCACGCTGAACATGGCGACCGTGTCCTCGATCGGGTAGGCCGGGCCGGCGGTGGCGTAGAAGGTCGAGCCGTAGAGCCCCTCCTCCTCGGCGTTGAAGCCTACGAATACGATGGTGCGCGCGGGCGTGATGACGCTTTCGACCACGTCGCGCGCGAGCTCGAGCATGGTGGCCGTGCCCGAGGCGTTGTCGTCCGCGCCCGGGCAGAGCCCGTCGGGACACATGGGCGAGCTCATCCCCAGGTGATCGAGGTGCGCGCCCACGACCACCACCTCGCTCTTGAGAACCGGATCCGCGCCGGGAATCGCGGCCACGGCGTTGTCGACCACGACGTTCGTGGCGCCGCCCTTGACCGAGACGGCCGCCGCCACCCCGGTGGCGTGCGGGTTGGGCGCGAGATCCGCGTCGATGGCCGCGGCCCACGCCTGGAGGTCCGGCACGGCCGCCTCGATGACGCCGCGATCCACACTCACCACCGGGACGGGCGGCGTGTACGACGAGCTGACCCCGCCGACGTAGTGCTCGCCGTCCTCGGCGTAGTCGTTGACGAAGATGACGGCCCTGGCGCCGCGTGTGTAGGCGACCCACGTCTTGACCGTGTGGTCCCACAAGGCGCCTTGCAGGCCGAGCGGGGCCGGGCAGCCCTTGTTGATGGCCTCGTCGTCGTTGGGGCCGTGGCGCAGGATGACCGCGATCTTCCCGGTCATGCTCACGCCCTTGTAGTCGCTGTAGCCCGAGGCTGGCAGCGGGCAGTCCGGGTATTGGGCCTGGTCGTACGCCGAGACGCTGATCCCGTACCCCGCGAAGACCATCTCCCCGGTTCGATCCGCCGAAGCCGAGAACTCGAACACCGAGAAGTCGTCCGGGTAGGCGAGCGCGTTGCCGGCCACGGACACGGCCGGATCCGCGGTGAGGCCCCAGCCCTGCATGGCAAAGGCCTGACGGAACGTGCCGTCGTCGCCCGCGGGCACGAGCCCGAGCTCTTGGAAGCGCGCCTCCACGAATTCGAGGGCCTTTGCGCCGCCAGCGGTGCCGGCCATGCGGCCCTCGTATTCCTCCGACGCGAGCACCGCGATGTCGTCGTAGATGCGCTGCGGATCCGGCAGGAACCCCGCGTCCGCGACGGTGTCCGTGCCGGTGCCGGTGTCCGTGTCCGCGCCGGAGTCCAGGCCTCCGTCCGCGGCCGAATCGTCGTCCGTGCCGCATGCACTCATGCCGAGCGCGAGCGCCGCGAGCAGCATCGTCCCGGCTCTCCGGGCTTGCTTGTTCGTGGGAATCACTGGCGTGCCTCCTGTCGCGGGCCGGCCGGCCTGTGCATCGCATGGTCCGCCGGCAGGCTCACTGCGGCCTTGGCGCCGCTTCCCTGGTAGTCTCCCTCGGTTCCGAGCGCGAGCGGCACAAGCACCGCCCACATCAGATCGACCGAGGCGTGCAGCGCGTCGAGCGAGATGCAGTCGATGGTGTCCTGCGGCGTATGGTAGGTCGTGTGGTCCGCGAAGCCGCGGGAGACCGCGATCACGGCCGGCCGCCCCGCGGCCGCGAAGGGATCGTTGTCGGACGCCCCCTGCGCCATGGCCGACATCTGCTGCACGGTGAAGGGCAGGCCCTGCTCGGACGCGGCGCCGGACATCACCTGCGAGATCCATTCGGTGCCCTGCGCCGTGCCGGAGTGGGGATCGTAGAGATCCAGGCCCGTGCCGTCGCCCATGCCCACCATGTCCACGGCGAACATGGCCGTGACGTTCCCGATCGGCGAGATGGGGTCGGCCACGTAGGAGATCGATCCGAAAAGCCCCTCTTCCTCGGCGCTGAACCCGGCGAACACGATCGTGCGCTTGGGCTCGACGCCGCTCTCCGTCATGGCGCGCGCCAGCTCCAGCATGGTCGCCGTGCCCGAGGCGTTGTCGTCCGCTCCGGGACAGAGCGCGCCTGAGCACATCTCGGCGGCCGTGCCGAGGTGGTCGAAATGGGCGCCGATCACGACGACCTCGTCCTTGAGCGTGGCGTCCGTACCGGGCACGACGCCGATCGCGTTCGCGGTCGGCGTGTCCATCAGGACCTTGGGTGTGACGGCGACGGTCGCGGCGACGCCCGTGGCGTGGCTCGAGGGCTGCATGGTCGTGTTGATCGCGTCGGCCCACGTCGCGAGATCCGCGATCGCGCCGGACAGGACATCGCGGTTCGCTGCGACCACCGGAACGCCGGCCTCGTAGTAGGTCGGGTCGATGGTGCCCTGGGGATAGGCCGGATCCGCCTCCATGAAGTCCTGGATGATGATGGCGGCCGCGGCGCCGTGGGCACGGGCGTTCTTCATCTTGTAGCCGAAGGTGAGGAGGCACCCGTCCCCGAGACACTCGGTCGGGCTCGCCGGGCACGCAAGGTTCTGGGCGGTCAGCCCCGCCTCGTTCGGCGCGTGGCGCAGGATGAGGGCGATCTTGCCGGTCACGTCGACGCCCGCGTAGTCGTCGTACCCGGTCTCGGGGAACGGGCAATCGGGGTACTCGGCCGCGTCGAACGACGGCACCGTGAGCCCGTGCCCCACGAACACGATCTCCGCCGTGGCCGTTCCCGAGCCCGACCACGTGAACGGCGCGTACTGCGAGCTCTCGGTCAGCGTCGTGGAACCGACGACCAACTCGGAGGTGCCCGGCAGCCACACGACGACGGAGAACGGTTGCGTGTAGCCGTCGTCGAAACCGGGTTCGAGCCCGA
>JAQTNF010000079.1 GCA_028713995.1 Deltaproteobacteria bacterium
TGTACGCCGGGCGGCGCGACGTGGAGCTCGGGCTCTACGATCCGGGCGTTGCCGGCGTGATCCCTTCGGATCGGAACACCTACGCGGCCGAGATGGAGGCCGCGGCCCTCGCCAAGGCCGGCGCCAAGGCCGTCTCGGCCGAGGCGACTTACGAGGACGGGGAGAGCGAGCTCGTCCAGATCCACTCGAACGGCTTCGAGGGCGCAAAGCGCGGGACCGAGTTCTGGGCCTCGGCCGAGGTGTCGCTCAAGGACGAGGGGGACAAGCGGCCCGAGGGATGGTCCGAGGCCGGGACGCGGCGGCGCGCGGGGCTGAAGGCGGCGCGCGAGGTGGGCCGTGAGGCGTCCGAGGACGGCCTGCGAAGGCTCGGGGCGCGCAAGATCGAGACGGCCAAGCTGCCCATGATCGTGGAGAACCGCACCGTCTCCCGCCTGCTCGGCTACCTCATGTCCGCCACCTCGGGCCGCGCCCTGCAGCAGAAGCGCTCGTTCCTCGACGGCAAGGTGGGGCACAAGGTGGGCGGCGACCTGCTCACGCTCACGGACGACCCGTTCGTCGTGGGCGGTTTCGGCTCGCGCCTCTTCGACGGCGACGGCATCTCGGCCAAGGTCATGCCGGTCTTCGACAAGGGCGTGTTCCGCAACTTCTACGTGGACGTGTACTACGGGAAAAAGCTCGGCATGCCGCCCACGACCGGCGGCAGCTCCAATCTCGTGCTGCCTCCCGGCACGAAGAGCGTCGAGGAGCTCGCGGCGGGCATCGATCGCGGCATCCTGGTGCGCGGCTTCATCGGCGGCAACTCGAACTCCACCACCGGCGACTTCTCGCTGGGCGTGTACGGCACGCTCATCGAGAAGGGCAAGCTCACGCGCGCCGTGTCCGAGATGAACGTGTCCGGCAACCATCTCGAGTTCTGGCAGCGCCTCGCGGACGTGGGCAACGACCCGTGGCCGTACGGCACCATGCGCATCCCGAGCCTGCTGTTCGACGGCGTGCAGTTCTCCGGAGAATAGCGAAGAGGTCGGGGCGGCTTACGCGGCCTTGGTCTTGAAGTCCTTGCCGAGCCAGCCCCTGGCGAGGATGAGGAGCACCGTCGAGCACATGGCGATGCAGCCGTAGATGAGCCACATGGTCTCCGTGTGGGTCGTCCCCCCCTTGGGGCAGTAGTTGGCGAGGAACCAGCCCGAGTACAGGCTCGTGATGACCTTGGTGAGGAACCACGGGAACTGCGCCACGCCCATGTAGGCGCCGGTGCGCCCCTCGGGCGCGATCTCGGCCGCGTACTGCAGGAAGCGCGGCTGCCACATGGCCTCGCCCACGGTCATGAGCACGAGGTATCCGAGCAAGGTTGAGAAGCTCGGGCCGATCGCCAGCAGGAACGTGGGCGCGGCCATGACCGCGGTGCCCGCGATCATCATGTTGTAGACCTTCCGCTTCTGCGTGATCGCCGCGACCATGGGAACGAGGATGAAGATCAAGATGGGATTGAAGTTGGTGGCGGCCTCGAAATGGTCGCCGATCCATGTGCCCCTGTACGCCCGCTCCACGTACATGGGCAGGGTGAGCCAGTTGTGGGCGAAGAGGGTCTGCACCGGGATGAGCGCGAAGATGAAGAAGGCGAACTTCTTGTCCGCGAGGGGGTGGTTCTTGAGCCATGCGAGAAGCGAGAAGGGCTCCTTGGGTTGCTCGGTCTTGGCCTCCGTCTTCTCGTCCGTTTTGCCGCCCGCGGCGCGTGCTTCCGCGATGGCCCGCTCCACGGTCTTCCTCGACAGGATCGCGATGAGCAGGATGGTCCCGAGCACCGTGAATCCCACGTAGACCCAGTAGGCTCCCGAGATCCCGACCGCCTTGCGGATCGGCGTGAACCACGTGGGCAGCCAGCCGCCCAGGTTCATGAGGGCGTAGAGCATCGCGTAGCCCATGCCCGCGGTCTTCGGGGTGGTGAACTGCCGAATGGCCGCATAGGCGGCCGGCTGGTACATGCCGTAGCCGAGGATGACGAAGAGGAGCGCGACCAGGGACATGAAGAAGAGCGGCGACCACATCCCTCCCGCGAGCTCGAGGAACGGGCCGCTCGCCAGGATCACGCGCCCCACGATCATGAGGCACATGGCGGCAATCAGGGCCGTGCGAACGCCCCACTTGTCGGCGCGCCCGCCGAAGAAGAACATGGAGAGCGTGATGCCCCATGTCAGCACGCCGACCATGGGACCCGCCTGGGTGTCCGTCAGGCCCACGTAGTTGTTGAAATACATGGCCAGGTAGCCGATCACGCCGAAGTAGCAGAACCCCTCCAGCAGGTACGACACGTTCACGCCCCACAGGGCACGCGGCGCGTGGACCACGTCGATGAACGGCTGCACGATCTCGCGCAGCGGATTCGGTTTCTTCTCGTCGCCGGTCTTGTTCTCGTCGGTCATGGGCGTCGCACCTCCCTCGCGTCGGAGCTTCGCCCAATAACGGGGCAAATCGCGCGACAGGTCAAGGACGGAAATGACCGAGAGATGCTCACACGAGCCGATGCCTTGCCTGTATCCCGGTCAGGAGGCCGACGGAGAGAAGATCGTGCAGAGGCGTTTGCGGATCCTGGATAGGCGGTCCTGGGAAATTCCGCCCAGACGTCCGACGAAAATCGCGGGATCGACGGTCGCCAGCCGCGCGATGCGGACCGCGGACCTGACCTTGAGCCCCGACTTGCGGAGATCCTTGTGCCTGGGGTCAATGATCTCGTCCACGCCCTGCACGGCCTGATGCGTGCGGGACGGGATCATGCGCACGATGACATCATTGTACGTTCCTGGGCATGACGCGACGACCAGCACTGGCCGCAGCTTTCCAGTCGTCGCCTCCACGTTCGGGAATGGCACGAGGCAAACGTCACCCGGATTCATGGCTCGGCCGCATGAGGGAGATCGGAGAGGGAATAATCGACCTCGTCAGGATGATCCTGGTCCCTGAGCAGGCCTTCGAGCGACATTGCCGTCCACTCGCGATCGGAGTCATCGAGGGACGGACGGGCAGGGGATCGACGCGCGACCAGAAGACCCACGATCTCCGCGATCAGCCGCTTGTCGTCGTCGCCGAGCTCGGTGAGCTTCAACTGGATCTTCCGCTCGATTTCCGTTCGTCCAGCCATGAGTCGTTCTCCTGATCGTGATCCTAGCGCCGGACCAACGGGATCGCAAACGGAAGCGTCGTAAGCGCTGTGCGGATGTGGATTGCGCTCAGGCCTTCTTGAGCGTGTTGCCGACGTCGTAGGCGCCCGCCACGCGGCCGCCGAGCGAGCGGTAGTCGGTCGTGGAGGTGCAGTAGACGAGCGGGTCGAGCGCGGCGACGTCGATCTTGCCCTTGCCGTCGACGAGCTCCTCGTCCACGTGCACGGCCACCACCTCGCCCACGAACCAGGCGTGGCTGCCGAGCACGATCTTCTGCGCCAGCCTGCACTCCAGGTTGACCGGGCAGCCCGCGATGAGCGGCGCGTCCACCTTGCTCCCGGGGGACACGTCCAGGCGCACGCGCGCGAGCTTGTCCGGCTCGTCGTTGCCGGACACGATGCCCAGGTAGTCGACCTCGGCCGCGAGCCTCACGGGCGGCACGTTGAGCGTGAAGGCCTTCTTGAGATCGATGTTCTTGAACGTGAGCCGGTTGTGACGCACGGCCACACCCACGCACGGCGGCACGTGGCAGCACGCGCCGGCCCAGGCCGCGGTCATCGCGTTCGGCGCGCCGTCCTCGCCGTAGGTGCCGACGAGCAGGGCGGGCATGGGGAACAACATGGGGCTTGCGGGGAGCTGCTTCTTCATCTCGAACCTCCGTGTCTACGCTTTTTCTGAGTCTCTGTGCGAAGGCGCTCGCGCCCAGATGCGCACCTGGTTGCGGCCGCCCTCCTTGGCCGCATACAGCGCGTTGTCGGCCTTCTCGACGAGATCGTGCTTGCCGCGTCCGTGATCCGGGAACGTGGCGATGCCCATGGACATGGTCACGCGCAGGTCTCCTTGCTCCGTGTGGAAGACGTGGGCCTCGAGATCCTTGCGGATGCGCTCGGCGAGCTTGCGCGCGCCCTCGGTGCCCGTGCCCTCGCAGACCACGGCGAACTCCTCGCCGCCGTAGCGCGCCGGCAGGTCGGTCTCGCGCACCACGTTGCGCCTCAGGATCTCGCCCACGGCGCGCAGCACCTGGTCGCCCACCGGGTGTCCGTAGGTGTCGTTGACGCCCTTGAACTTGTCCACGTCGCCCAGGATGACCGTGAGCTCCTTGTTGAAGCGGATCGCCGAGGCCATCTTGCGGTCCATCTCCACCTGGAAGACGCGGTGGTTGGGCAGGCCGGTCAGGCCGTCGGTCGTGGCCATCTCCTCGAGGCGCCGCACCATGCGCGCGTTGAGCAGGGCCGTGCCGAGCTGGTTGGTCATGACCTGCAAGGTGGTGCGCACCTCGTCGCCGTAGGCCGCAAGAGCCTTCGACGCGATGACGAGGGTGCCGAGGAGCTCCTCGCCCGAGGCGAGCGGCAGGACGAGCGCCGAGCGCATGTGCGCGAAGCTTCTTTGCGTCTTCTTGCTGAAGACGATCTGCTGTCCGGGATCGAACTCGCCGCGGTAGGGCAGGTAATGGCGGTTCTTGAGCGCCGAGGCGGCGAGGCTCGAGTTGTCGCCGATGGTCTCGCCCTTGAGCGCGGCCGTGCCGTCGCCCACGGCCTTGTGCACGACCTGGCGGCCGTTGCCGTCAGCGAGGGCCACCGCGGCCACGTCGAAGGCCGCGATCTCGGCCACCGCGCCGAGGGCCGCCTCGACCACCGCCGGCTCGGTGAGCGCTCCGGAGAGGCCTTCCGAGGCGCGCAGGAGCTTGCCCTGCTCGGCCTTGGTGCGCTCGAGCTGCGTGAAGATGCGCTCGTTGGCGGTGATGCGCAGGAGGCTCTCGATGGCGGCCTCCAGGTTCTCCTGGTCCACGTCGCCAAAAGGGCGCCCGTCGACGCGATCGGCCACGAGCGCGCCGCGCAGGCTCTCGCATTCGAAGACGGGCACGCCGAGGAAGTCGGTGACCTTGGAGGCGCCTTCGTAGTACGGGAGCCCGCCGTAGCCGGGCTTGAGCCCTGTCATGCGCACGGCCGAACGCCCTTGCAGCACGGCGCCCACCGCCCCCTCACCTTTGTCGAAGCAGCGCGAGGCGAGGTTCCCCGCGTCCGAGACGCATTCGAGGATGCGCAGCTTTTCGCCCGCGTCGTCGAGCCACAGGATGAGGCACGTGTTGAGCCCCATGGTGCGCTTGAGCAGGTCCACGTGGTGGAACATGGCTCGCCGCACCTCGCTCACGGCCGAGCACGTGAGGCGGGCGGCCTCCTCCTCGCGGGAGAGGGGCGCGACCGTCGCGCGGGCCGGGGCGGTCACGAACCTGAAGTCGCGCGCGTCGCGGGCGATGTCGGCCTTGGCCTTGGCCAGGTGTCGCTCGGCCCTGCGCCGCGTGCGCGCCACCTCGGTGCGGGTGAACACCAGGTTGATGAGCGCGAAGAAGACGATGAACACCGCGTGCACCAACATGCGCTGCAACGGGCGCGGGCCCGTGTCGAGGAGCGCCACGCAGAGCTCGATGGCGATGGTCACGCCCACGAGCGTGAAGCCCACCCACTCCCGCGTGTACACCACGAGGAACGCGACCAGCACGAAGACGAGCGGATAGAGCGGAGAGTCGAGGCCGCCGGCCATCTGGACCACGGCGTGGGTCGCGACCACGAGCAGAAGGCCCAGCTCCAGGTCGGCGCGCGCGGTGGACCGCGTCTCGGGCTGCCCGGCCGCGAAGCGGTCGCGGGCCTTCATCCCGAAGACCACGGCCCATGCACCGACGAGGGCGAGCGGGATGAACCTGAGCAGCGGGTCGGCCGCCAGCCGGCCGAAGACCCCGGCCACGGCCAAACCGGCGAACGCGCCGGCGAAGAGGAACGCCCCGGTCAAGCGGGCGCCGCGGCGGATCGTGAACACGGTATATTCGAGCGTCGTCATGTTCCGAAAAAGGCTCCAACGTCCAACCTAGCGGTCGCGTCCGGGGTGAGTCAAAAATAAGGCTCAGCGGATCTCGAAGGGCAGCTCGGCCATGGCCTCGCCGTTGACGAGGACCACGGCCTTGTACGCGCCGGGCGAGAGCGCGTGCCCCGGCTCCCACGCCGCGCCCAGGGTGCCGGTCCCGCCGGACGCGATGCCCGTGCGCGTGGTGTGCAGCAGCATGTCGCCGTCCGCCTCCACCGAGAACCACTGCACGTCGACCTTGGAGTCGCGCGGCAGGTCCACGAAGCGCAGCCCGCACTCAATCACGGGCGTGTCGCGTCTGAACGAGGTCATCTCGGGCTCGGGCGCGTTGTCCTTGTCGAGCTTGAGGCCGAGCCCGGCGCGGTCCACAGCGATGCGCTTGGTCCCGCTCCGAAACGACGTGGCCGGGCTCCTGGGCTTCATGGTCTCGTCGTCCACTGAGTGCGACAGCGCGAGCTCGCGGATCTCGGTTGGCGGCCGGTCCGCGCTCCCCACGCGGAACCCCACGGCGCCCACCTCCTCGCCGTCCACGCACACGCGCACCGTGTACGTGCCGGGATCGAACACGGACCCGCGCGGGCGGAACGACGATACGAATTCGAACCGGTCCGAGGCGTTGGCGTGCGACGAGTGCCACGGCTCCGGATCCGAGTCCTTGAACCAGCGCACGTCGATGTCCGCGTCCGTGGGCAGGCGCTTGAGCGTGGCCACGAGAAAGATCGCGCCGACCCTGTCCGCGAAGGACGTGGTCGCAGGGGCCGAGGCGCGCATGCGCTGCTCGTCCGCCGCGGTCGTGAGCTCGGCGCGTGAGAGCACGGCGCGTGGCTTGAGATCCTCGGCGGTCATTGCGGGCTCTGCCTCCGTGGAGGGAGCTTTCCCCATCGTGCCGCCGCATCCCACGGCCAGCGCCATGAAAACAAAGGTGATTCGCATGGGTGACCTCCTCGCGATACACACGAGTGTCAGCTAATAATTTGATTTTGTCAGCGTCCTGTAATACACATACCTACATGTAGGACGCTAGGAGGCGACGATGATGATGCATGATCTGAGTCGATACGCCAAGAAGGACCATA
Organism: Deltaproteobacteria bacterium; assembly: GCA_028713995.1. Taxonomy (GTDB): domain Bacteria; phylum Myxococcota_A; class Polyangia; order JAAYKL01; family JAAYKL01; genus JAQTNF01. Next base: position 7,091 of record JAQTNF010000079.1, read on the forward strand.
TCGAGATTCAGACACGATACGTTTCCTTTCTTCTCGCAGGGTCCATCGCTCTCGTCGGGCTGGTGTTCGCCCTGGGCGTCCTCGTCGGGGGGCGCCAGAAAAAGGTGGACAGGTGTGAGGAGACGGATCCGCTCGCGGCGCTCGACAAGCGCTCGGGCGAGCCCACGCCGCCGGCCGCGTCCCCGGTCGAGCTGTCCTTCCGGCAGACCCTGCAGACGCCGCCGGCCGTGACCGAGGCCGCGTCCGTGACGACCCGGTCCGGGGCGATGCTGCAGCCCGTACGCGAGGAGTCGCGCCTGCCGGACGAGGGCACGCCGGGCCAGTCCGGCACCTATTCCCTGCAGGTCGGCTCGTTCCCGGACCAGGCCGAGGCCAGCGAGATGGTGCGCAGGCTCGAGCGTGCCGGGCACAAGGCCTTCCTCGTCAGCGTGCAGATGCCGGACCGCGGCGGTCGCTGGTTCCGCGTGCGCGTGGGGCCGTTCGCCTCCAAGGACGAGGCGTGGCGGTACAAGCTCAAGTTCGAGCAGAAGGAGCGGCTGCCCGCATTCGTGGTGAAGCACGCGGAAGCAGGCTGACCCACCCGACAGATCGGCTTCGCCCGTCGTGCGTCTAGACGGAGAAGCGTCCCTCGAAGGAGGTTCCCATGCGGCCAGTCATCGCTTTCGTCGCCCTTTTTGCCGCCCTCGCGGCCGGCTGCGGACAAGGAAGTCCGGTCCTCGTCGTGTCCACGTCTCCGCCCGACGCCGTGGTGGCCATCGACGGCTTCGCCCATCCCGGCGCCTCGCCCCATGAGATCGCCTTCAAGGAGCCGGGACGCTACAAGCTGTTCGTGTCGAGGCCCGGCTTCCGCCCGGTCGAGATGTACGTCACCCTGTCGGCCGGCGCGCGCGAGAAGCGCACCATCGAGCTCGTGCAGGACACGGCGCAGATCGCGGATCCTTTCACTCAACCCGTTCCCGAGCCTCTTCCGGAGCCCCCTCCCGCGAACGGGAGCTTCGCGCTGGCCGTGACCTCGTCGCCCGCTGGCGCGACGTTGAGCCTGCGCGAGCCCGGCAGCACCGGGGTGCACGCCGTGGGTGTCGCACCCACGAGGATTATCCTGCCGCGCGACCGGGCCACCGAGGTCACGGTGAGCCTCCCGGGATACGAGGACGCGCGGCGCCTGGTGGTGGCGCCCGAGTCCGGCGGCGACGCGGTTCTCGACGTGATCCTCGAGCGCTCGGGCCGCGCGCCCGTCGGAGGCGGGACAGAGCCGCTCCACTTGGCTGAGCCGCCGCGCCCGGTCTCGGACGGCGCCTACGGCCTTTTGACCGTGACCACGAACCCGTGGAGCGCCGTGTTCCTCGACGGCCGCCCGCTCGGCAACACGCCCGTGGTCCGGATCGCGGTGCCGGTGGGCAGCCACGTCGTGCTCATGGAGAATAGGGACGCGGGCGTGCGGCGCAAGACGGGCATCGTGGTCCGCGCCGGCGAGGAGGTGCGTCTGGCGGAGAACCTGGGGCCGGGCGACATGGGGAGGTGACATGACAGCTGCCGGGATGCGCGGTACAATGCCATGAGAATCGAGAGGTCGAGATGAAAACGATCGAGACAACCGGCATCGTGGATCAAGAGGGGCGCCTCGTCGTTCGAGACCGTCTGGGCTTGAAGCCGCTCGCTTGCGTGCGCGTCATCGTGCTCGCCGAGAGCGGCGACGAGGTCGATGAAATGATGTGGATGAAAGCGGCCTCGGCGAACGAGGTGTTCGAATTCCTGGCCGATCCGGGAGAGGACATCTACACCGTCTCGGACGGCAAGCCCATCAACGATGCGGCATAAGATCGCCCTCATCCCGTTTCCGTTCGACGACCTGTCCTCCGCCAAGGTGCGACCGATCCTTTGCCTCACCGATCCCATCGGGCCGCACGGGCACGTGGTCGTCGCGTTCATCACGAGCCGCGTGCCGGCGGATCTGCTCGACACGGACCTGGTCATCGCTTCGGACCATCCCGGTTTCGGGGAGACGGGGCTCAAGGTTTCGTCCACGGTGATGATCCACCGGCTGATGACCGTGAGCGGCGCGCTGCTGAAGCGGGAACTCGGTCGCCTGCCGGAAGCGTTTCAGACGGACGTCAGGCGGAAGCTGGCGAGGCTCTTTCCGTAGTTGTCGCCTATTTCTTGCTGTACGAACGGTCGGCTTCGGGAGGGCTCTTCGTGGAATCAATGCCCCACCACCGGCGGGTCCTTGCAGCAGAGGACACCGCCGTTTCACTTCGCCGTGAGCGCGACGCCGACCTCTTCGGCGATCTTTTTCGCTTCGATCTTCGTGCAATAAGAATAAAAATCCGCCGCCGGAAGCGCTGTCGGTTTGCCGTCAGGACCGACAGGTTGGCAGGAGTTGGCGGTCTTGTGCCCTTGGCCCAGGATCGCGCCGTCCTTGGCGCCTACAAGCACATAGCCGAACGACGACAACCACATATTGCCGCCTTTTAGCGTGATGGAACGGGACTCGCCCGTTGTCGTGTTGGTTCCGGAATACGTCACGGTCTGTCCTTGAACGTAGCCGAGGGTATGCGTCGTCACGAGCAGCACCGCGTCGACGTTCCCCTTGAGCTCGCTCGGAAGAGTCACCGGTGCATCCGGGTTGACGAGCTCCGAGGTGGCGGGGCTCTTGGACATGAGCATGCCCGGGCACGACTTGTCGCCGGGGAATACGGTGACGAACGCGCCAGGGGGACCGGCGCCGTCCAAGGTCGGAGAAACGTATATCGCCGGCAGCGGACCGGAGGTCGGCTCAACGTACGCGGCGTTCAGGCCTTGAGAGCCGTATCGGGCCTGAATCTCAGTCGCGACCTCCGTTGCCCCGACCTTGCCGTATTCGACGAAAATAGGAGCCACGACGTCCGAGCAGACTCCCTTGTGCCCCGTGTCGATGAAGGCCACGGCCAGGCGTTTGACGCTCCCGGCCACGGGTTTTGAGACCGTGAACTTGCTCGAGTACGCTCCCGCGCACGCCGTTGCCGCAACCGCTGTGACGGCGGCAAACAAACGGATCGATGGTTTGAATTGCATGTCTTTTACTCCTTTTGTGAAATCCATGCCCCCGCTTACAAACAGGAGGTCCCTGTCACCGGCGGATCTTGGCAGCAGAGGACGCCGGTCGAGCCATCTGACGAGTAGGTATTGCATTGCCCGTAATTTTTTCCGCGCATGGAACCACCGCCCCACGTCCAGCAGCTATCCCAGTAATCAGTACTGTTTCCACACCATGTTACATCCACGGATGTACATGGTAGCGCTGCGACACACTGGGAGTCCGCGGTTTCCACGCTCGACGCGGCCGCGAAATAGCCTTCACCGGCCACCGTCGAATAGCAGTCGTCGAAAGAAACCCGATCCGCCAGGTCGCATGGATAGCCATTCCGCATGCAGATGTGCCAGCCGGGCGAGCAAGCATCCTCCGGCGCAGTGCACTTGGCGAGATCGTTGCCACACCACCCGCCGGTCCTCGTGGCCCGCAGGCTCTGCGAGTCGAACGCCCCCTTGCAGGAGGCGATATCCGGATAGGTCGTCGTGTTCGTGAAGCCTTCCCTCGTCCCATCCGAGCACCCCTTGCTCTGGTCGATGCACTGGTAGGTCGGGGTCGGCGCGCCGCTCGCGGCGTCGGCGCAGACCTCGGGCGAGTCGCACGAGCCGCACGAGCCGCCGCAACCGTCCGGACCGCACTCCCGACCCTCGATTGTACAGAGTGGCTCGCACTCGCACACGCCGCCGCTCCCGCACTCCTGCGGCCAGTCGCACGAGCCGCATTGCCCGCCGCATCCGTCGTTGCCGCACTCCTTGCCCGCGCAGCTCGGCGCGCATCCTCCCACGCACACGCCGTTCGAGCAGGTCCCTCCGCCCGGGCACGCGCCGCTGCACTTTCCGCCGCAGCCGTTGTCGTCGCCGCACTGCTTTCCGGAACATTCCGGCGTGCAGTCGCCCGCTGGAACGCAAGCGCCCGCCTGGCACACGTCCGTACCGGTGCACGCGCCGCACGATCCGCCGCAGCCATCCGGGCCGCAGACGTCGGTGTCGCACGCCGGAGCACAGGGCTCGCACTGGGAAACCTCGCAGACCTCGTCGCCGGTGCACGCGCCGCACGACCCGTTGCAGCCGTCGTCCCCGCATTCCGCGTCCGTGGCGCAGTCGGCCGTACAGTCCTTGCACTCGCCGTTGACGCACTTCTGCGTTCCGCTGCACTTCGTTCCGCAGCCCCCGCAGTGGTCCGTGTCTTCCGACAGATTCACGCACGTCCCGTTGCAGCAGCTTTTGTCCGTGCACGCGGGCGAGCACTGCGCGCTGGTATCGCTGTCGCTATCCGTGTCGCCGTCCGTGTCGGTATCACCGTCCGTGTCCGTATCGCTGTCCGTGTCCGTATCGCCGTCCGTGTCCCCGTCCGCGTCGCCGTCGCTGTCCGCATCACCGCCGGCGTCCGTGTCTGTTCCGGGCCCCGAGTCCCCGCTGCTTGAGCCGCCTCCGCTGCCACAGCCCACGAGAGCTACGGCCGCGAAAAGGACGAACACCCTGATACCTTCCCACGTCCACTTGCCCATGACTCTCCTCCTTGTATGCCCACAAAAAAAGGGCGAATGAGTCGTCCCTAGCGGAAACCCATCCGCCCAATCCGCACACACGAAGGGAGTCACCCTCCGCTGTCACGGCAGCGGAATGCTAGGGACTTTGTCTTGAACCTTTCTTCCGCCCTCTCCGTCCCGGATGACGAGTCCGGCAAGCCCCTCGCGGGGCCGAAGAGAGCTTCTGATCGGCTCGGGAATCAGTATCAACCCAGACGGGAGAACCGGTCAAGCAAGGGAATTCAACAACAAACGGCTTGCGCGGGACCGGCTCTCCCTGTCTCAGCTCCCGCCGTCGCGGCGGAAGCGCAGGCGGATCTGCTGGATCGCGCGGGCCAGCTCGCGGCAGTTGGCGAAGCGCCGGGTCGGATCCTTTTCGAGCAGCTTGAGGATGACCGCCTCGAGGTCCTCGGGGATGGCCGGATTCAGCTCGCGCGGCGAACGAGGGATCTGGTTCACGTGCATCATGAGCAGCGGCATGAGCTCGTCGTGCTGGAACGGCAAAGCGCCCGCGAACGTCCGGTACATGACCAGCCCCAGGCTGTACAGATCGGCGGCCGCGGTCACGGTGCTGAAGTTGGTGATCTGCTCGGGCGCCATGTACTCGGGCGTGCCCGCCACCTGTCCGGCGATGGTCAGCCCGGGTCCGAAGGCGTTCTTGGCGATGCCGAAGTCCATCACCTTGACCGCGTCCTCGTTGGTGACGAACAGGTTCTCGGGCTTGATGTCGCGGTGGATGACGCCCTGATCGTGAGCGGCCTGCAGCCCGGCGCAGGCCTGGACCATGTAGCCGAGGCCGCGGCCGAATTCCATGGGTCCGTTCTCGATGAGGTCTTGCAGGCTGTGGCCGACGAGCAGCTCCATGCTGATGTAGCGGTACCCGGCGTGCACGCCGATGTCGTACAGACGGATGATGTTGGGGTGCGACAGCTGGCGGCTGAGCTTCAGCTCCTGCTTGAAGCGCTTCTGGGTCTCGGCCTGCGCCTTGGCGTCCGGGATGGGCTGCATGAAGACCTTGAGCGCGATATCTTCCTCGAGCTCGATATCCCACGCCTTGAAGACCATCGCCATGCCGCCCTGGCCCAGCTTGGTCTTGAGCTCGTAGCGGCCCGCCACCACGGTCCCCTGCGCGAACCCGACCTCCGGATCCGAGGGCGGCACGGCTGCGGCGGGCTGCGGCGGGCTCACGCCCGTGATCGGCGACGGCGGCGCGCCCGCTGAATAGATGGTGCCGGCCACGGCCGCGGAATAACCGGCTTGCGGCGGCGGGGGGTAACCGGACAGGCCCGCGATCTGCGGCATGGGCGGCAGATCGGGCAGCTCCGGAAGCGCGGGCAGCCCAGGCATCTTGGGCCTGCCCTGCTGGGCGCCCACGCGGCGCTCGCCCCGAAACCCCGCATCCTCGTCGCGGATCTTCTCGTAGACTGCGGCCCCCACCTTCGTCTCGGCCTCATAGCGCGCGACCAGCGCCGCGGCGTCGCGGTATCCGGGCTTCACCTCCAGGATCTTCTTGAGCGCCTCCTTGGCGTTCTCGACGAGGTCGTGCTGCTCGTAGAGCCTGCTCAGGATGTAGAAGGTCTCGAGGTCGCCCTCGCCCGACGGGCCCATGCTGATGTACTTGGTGAGAAAGTGCTCGATCTGGAAGTCGAGCAACTTGAGCGTGGCGGCCACGCGCACGACCTTGTCCGCGGCCTCCCTGTAGCGCCTGTCGTTGCGCGGCACCCGCACCAGGTTGTCGAGCCCCTTGCCCGTGTCCCCGGCCTCCAGGTAGCAAAGGCCCGCCTCGTACGGCAGGCCCCCTTCCGCGAACATGTTGGCCGCCTCGGCGAAGCGGCGGAGCTTCCCGAGGATGCGTCCCGCCTCCGCGTAGTGCTTGATCTGCACGTAGGTCTGCACGGCCAGATCGAGCTTGCCCTCCTTCTCGAGCTTGCGCGCCGCCTCCAGGTTCACGGCGGCTCCGCCGACGGCGCGGCGCTGGGCCGAGTCGCCGGCGGGCACGTACATCCCCCCCTTGCGCGAGCGCAGGCGCTCGGCGGCCAGGTGGTCGCCGCCGCGCTCGAGCAACTCCGCCGCGCGGGCGCGCTCGCCGAGCTCGACCAGGATGTCGACCGCGGTCGGCACGTCACCCGCCTTGGAGAAGTAGGAGGCCGCGAGATAGGCCTGCCTGCGCGGATCGCCTTCGAGCCTGTGGATCTCGCCGACGGACACCCCGAGGCCGGTGAGGAGCAGGTTGCCCGCCTCCCCGTACTTGCCGTTGCTCGCGAGGACGCGCGCCGCCTCCTGCGTAGCGCCGAGCTGCATGTACACCTTGACCGCGGTGTCGAACTGGCCGCGCTGCTCGAGGGCGCGGGCGGCCTCCAGCGCCTTCATGCGCTCCTTGTCGGCCGAGCTCACTCGTCCTCCTTGATGGCGGCGCACAGGCTCTTGAGCTGGTCAGGACGGTTGGCGGTGTCGATGGCCTCGTGGGGCGCGATGAGGCCGTCCTTCACGAAGCCGAAGAGCGCCGAGTCGAGGCTCTGCATGCCGGTCGTCTCGTAGTTCGCCGACTGCAGGTAGCCCTCGAGCTGGTGCACCTTGTTCTCGCGGATCATGTGGGAGACGGCCCAGCTCTGGAGCAGGACCTCGAGCACCGCGATGCGCCCGTCGCCGCTCGCGCGCTTGCACAGGCGCTGGGCGATGACCCCGCGCAGGAGCACCGACAGCACGCCGCGCATCTGCTCGCGGTTCTCCTCGGGCAGCACGTCGATGATGCGGTTGATGGCCTTGGGCGCGGAGCTCGTGTGCAGCGTGCCGAAGACGAGGACGCCGGTCTCGGCCGCGGAAAGGGCGAGCGAGATGGACTCGAGATCGCGCAGCTCGCCCACCACGATCACGTCGGGCGCCTCGCGCAGGGCCGAGCGCAGGGCGTCCGCGAAGTTGCCGGTGTGCTCCCCCACCTGGCGCTGGGTGATGACGCTCTTTATGGGCTCGTGGAGGAACTCGATGGGATCCTCGATGGTGATGACGTGCCGCTGGTGGTTGCGGTTGATCTCGTGCACGAGCGCCGCGAGCGTGGTCGTCTTGCCCGAGCCGGTGGGGCCCGTGATGAGCACGAGCCCGTTGTTGAGCCTGGTGAGCTTCTTGATCGACTGGGGCAGGTAGAGCTCATCGATGGTCGGCAGGCGGTTGGGGATGATGCGGAACACGGCCGACAGGCCGTTGCGCTGCACGAAGACGTTGGTGCGGAAGCGGCTCACGCCCTCGATCTCGTAGATGAAGTCGATGTCCTGGTCGCGCTCGAACTGCTCGCGCACCTGCGGCGTCATGATCTCGAGGATGAAGCGCTCGGCCTCGATCTCGGAGAGCTCGCGGAACGGCAGGGCGACCATGTCGTTGTCGTGCCGGATGAGCGGCACGTTGCCGGCGTGGAAGTGCAGATCGCTCGCGCCCTGGTCCACGACGAGCCGCAGGAATGAGTCGAGGCGCGCCATCAGCCGGCCTTCCCGCCGCCCGCCGCCTCGGGACGCGGCGGGCGATCGATGTCGGCGACCACCACTTCCTTCGCGTCGTCGCCGACGATCTCCTCGAAGTCCTTCTTCACGTTGGCCTTCATGTAGGCGTCCTCGGCCGAGATGACGCCCGCCTTGTAAAGCCGCATGAGCTCGTGGTCCATGAGCTGCATCCCCTGGTCCCGCGAGGTGGAGAGGACCGACTGGATCTGGAACGTCTTGCCCTTGCGGACCAGGTTCGCGATGGCGTCGTTGTTCACCATGATCTCGGAGGCCACCACGCGGCCCGGGCCGTCCTTGCGCTTGAGCAGGTACTGGCACACCACGGCCTTGAGGTTCTCGGCGAGCGTGTTGCGCACCTGCTCCTGCTCGCGGGGCGGGTAGGCGTTGATGAGGCGGTCGAGGGACGTGTCGGCGGAGACGGTGTGCACCGTGCCGAATACGAGGTGTCCGGTCTCGGCGGCGGTCACGGCGAAGGAGATGGTGTCGAGGTCGCGCATCTCGCCGATCAGGATCACGTCCGGATCCTCGCGCAGGGTGGAGCGCAGGGCGGTGCCGAAGGCGTGCGTGTGCGTGCCGATCTCACGCTGGTTGACGAGCCCCATGCGCGACGCGTGCACCACCTCGATGGGATCCTCGAGCGAGATGACGTGCCGCTGGGTGGTCCGGTTGATGTGGTCGATGAGCGCGGCGAGCGTCGTCGACTTGCCGGACCCGGTCGGCCCGCCCACGAGCACGAGCCCGAACTTGAGCTCGGCGAAGCCCTTGACCACGGGCGGCAGGCCGAGCGCGTCGATGGGGATCACGTCGCCCTTGATGCGGCGGAAGACGCCCCCTAAGCCCCCGCGCAGCTGGAAGATGTTGACGCGGAAGCGCTGCGCCTCGGCCTTCACCTCGTACGAGAAGTCCACGTCCTTGAGCAGTTTCATCTGCTCGAGCTGCGTGATGGTGAGGTGCGGCGTGAACAGGGCCGTGATCTGCTCATGGGAGAGCGCGGTTTGGGAAAGGGCGACCATCTTGCCCATGCGCTTCATGTACGGCGGCCGGTTGGAGGCGAGCACCAGATCGTCGCCCTCGGCCTCGCACACGGCCATCAGCATGCGGTCGAGGAACGAGACCGCCTTGTCGCGCGAGGTGCGGATATCGTTCGAGATCTCCACGTTCCAGTGCGTGAGCAGCTCGCGCGCCTTGCGCACGACGCGCTGGTCCTGCGACAGCATCAGGTTCTGCACGGCCTGCGAGAACTCCGTCGCGTCGAAGGCCGAGAGGCAGTCCATGGCCGCGATGAGGAGGTCGCGGTTCGAGGACGAAAGCAGGCCCGCCACGTACGGGGCCGCCGGGCGCGCCTCCATGGACTTGAGCGCCTGGACGCACGCCAGCTGGACATCCTCGTCCTTGCGCATGATGTCCACGATGTACGGGATCGCCCGCTGGTCCTTGAGCGACGCGATGGCCTCTACGGCCTTCTCGCGGGTCCACCAGTCGGCGTCCTCGCGGGCCGCGTTGACGAGGGCCCCGAGCGCCTGCGGATCCTTGATGCGGATGAGCACGTCCACGGCGAAGCGCCGCACCACGTCGTACGGGTCCTTGAGGAAGCCCACCATGTGGGGGGTGAGCTGCTTGCCCGCCATCTCGACCAGCGCGTCGACGACCCGCTCGCGTACCCACCAGTCCTCGTCGCGCAGGAAGGCGAGCAGCTTGGGCCACAGCTCGCCCGACGGGTCGCGGACCGACCGGGCGATCTCGACGGCCATGCGCCGCACGTTCACGTCGCGGCTGCGCAGGAGCCAGATGATGACGCGCGCGACGTTGAGCTTGCCGTCGCGGGAGAGGTGCGCGAGCACCTCGCCGGCCTGCGTGCGGACCGAGGGCTGCTTGTGGCCGAGCGCGTCGACGAGCGGGGGCAGCACCTCGTCGTTGCCGATGGCCTCGAGGGTGAGGAGCACCTCGCTGCGCACCGGATTCGGGCCCGCGCGCAGCTTCCGGTCGAGCGCGGCGATGACCCGCGGCGAGCAGAAGCCCCGCAGGCCGGCAACCGCGGCCCGGACCATGGCCGTGTTGGAAGAGTCGAGGATCGGGGCGATGAACTCGAAGTAGTTGTCCTCGTCGCAGATGGCGCAGAACGAGGCCACGGCCTGGACCGCCACCTTCTCGGTCCTGTCCTCGAGCGCCGGCACGACGGCCTTCAAGGCCACGGACGACGCGCGCGACATGATCTGCGGGTCGCCCAGGTATTTGAGCGCCTTGATCTTTTCGGGGGGCTTGCCCACGTCGAGGGCGATCTGCAGGACCGGGATGGCGTGGTGGCCGGCCACGGCCACGGCCGCGTCCATGGCCTCCAAGCGGCCCGCGAAGTCCTTGTCCTCCGAGAGCTTGGCGATGGTCTGCAAGGCCGTCTTGCCGCCCACCTGCTTGATGACCTCGGCCGCGGCCTGCCTGACGTCGGGCTCGGGCGCCTTGAGCAGGCCGCACAGGCGGGTGTGCTCGTCGGGGTTGTTGACCTTGGGGATGAGCGGCATGATCGCGGCGCGCACCCGCATGTCGCCGGCCTTGAGCGCCTTGACGTACGGGACGAACAGGGCCTTGTCGAGGACCTTGTCCGCGAGCCGCGTGAAGATGGCGCAGCGCGTGTTGTGGGCGTGCAGCTCCTCGGAGAGCTTGGCGCTGCACATCATGTCGAGCATCTCGTCGATGACCTTGAAATCGAGCTCCTCCCGGGGCGCCGCCCGGACAAAGGCCTCCACGTCCTCCTTGCCTTTCCAGGGGGCGCTCTTGAACTGCTTGAGGAGCTCTTTCGTCGTCAACACGGCTGTCGATTATGACACGAAAGGCGGAAGCGCGCTCCACCCTTTTCGATCTCCCGCGGGCAACGGGTGCCTGCTGGGGCGTTGCGCAGGAGGTGCGCACAGGCCTAAGATCAGGCCGAAGATCGCGAACGGAGGACGACATGAACAGCAAGCTCAGGATTGTCGGTTTGCTCCTGCTCGGCGGCTTCTTCACCGCGGGTTGCGCAAGCATCACGTCCAACAGCCAACCGGACAGCGGGACTGGCAGCGTGTTCGACAGCGGGGCGGACGCCGATGCCGGCACGGACACGGACGCCGACACGGACACAGACACCGATACCGACACCGACACGGACACGGACGGCGACACCGACTCCGACACCGACACGGACGGCGACAGCGATGCGGACACCGACACCGATGGCGACACGGACGCCGATGCCGACGCCGACACGGATGCCGATGCCGATACCGACGCCGATACCGACGCCGATGCCGACAGCGACACGGACGGTGACACGGATTGCACCAAGAACTGGTACGACTCCGCAAGCGGTCTCTCATGGCAGGTGACGCCGTCCGGCGGCCAGATGACGTGGCAGTCGGCCATCGATCACTGCGCGGCTCTCGTCCTGTGTGGTTTCGACGACTGGCGTCTTCCCACGGTGAGCGAGCTTCGATCGCTCATCCGCGGCTGCGCCGCCACCGAGGCGGGCGGGACCTGCGGCGTGACCGACGGTTGTCTCCTGTCTTCATGCAGGAGCTCGGCGTGCGACGGTTGTTCTCCCGACGGCGGACCGGACGACGGGTGCTACTGGCCGGCCGGGATCAAGGGAGCCTGCGATTGGTATTGGTCGTCGTCGTCTTTCGTGAGCAATCCCGACGGCGCATGGGGCGTCTATTTCTACCAAGGCTACATCTACGACTACAACAAGACGTTCGGCATCAATGCGCGCTGCGTGCGCGGACCGTGAGATCGACGTCAGCTTGCGCGGCCGGTGTAGAACGCCGCGAAGCCCTTGAGGTAGATCCACCCCGAGACGAGCCCGAGGACGATGCCGGTGATCATGGAGACGTCCGCCACCCAGACGAGCAGCCGACCGGGCGGCACGCCGGCGAGGCTTGCGGACGCGGGCACCATGCCCGGATCGAGCAGGATGGTGCCGAGGAAGAAGATGAAGAACGCCCACTGCAGGTAGTTGGACTTGGCCTTGCCGAGCATGGTCGAGGGCAGGCGGCCGCCCTTGCTCACCACGTACGATCTCGCCGTGCTCACCACGAACTCGCGCATGAGATACACGATCAGCCAGCCCACCCACAGCCCGCCGATCGAGACCGCGAGGATGAGGCACGTGGCCTCGAAGACCAGATCGCCGACCTGGTCGAGCAGGCCGCCGAGGTCGGTGATCTTGTTGAGGCGCCGCGCCACCACGCCGTCGGCCAGATCGGTGAGCCCCATCAAGGTGCCGAGCGCGAGGCCGGCTGCCTTCCAGTCGAGCCCGAGCCAGAACAGGGCCAGGACAGGCGCCGCGACGATGCGCGACAGCGACATGATGTTGGGCGCGTTGAAGAGGTCCTTGCGGAAGGAGGCCATGCCTAGTCCCTGCACCGTTCTGGAGCGGCCTCCCCGGCGGGCACGCCCGCGTCGCGGCACGAGAGCGCCTTGTCCACGGGGTTCGCGTCCGGATCCGGGCGCAGCTCGAAGAGGTAGGCCGCCACCATGACGCGGAACGTGACCGGCCCCATGCCGCTTTGCGTGCGGCCCTCGGACGGCAGGTAGGCCACCTGTCCGCCCAGCTCGCACGCCGCGTCCTCAAGCCACAGGCGGCAGGGCGGCACGCGGTAATCCTGGCAGTTCGAGAGCTCCACGAGCCCCACGTCGCGGTAAGGCCGTGACGGCGTCCCGTCCTTGAGCACCTCCACGCCGCAGCCCGAGGGTCGCGCGGGAAGAGGAGGCCCGATGTGGACGATCGCCGCCGGCGAGCAGGCCGCGAGCACGAACGCCGCCACGACGAGCGGAACCCGCACGGCCCTCATCTGCCGCCCCCCTTGTTCATCTTCTCCTTGCGCGCCTTGAGCGTGGCGCGCAGCGCGGCGCCCACCTTCTCCTTGTTCTCCTGCCTCGCGCGCGAGATGCCGAGCGCGTCGGGCGGCACGTCCTTCGTGATGGTGGAGCCGGACGCCACGTACGCGCCCCGCCCCACGGTCACGGGCGCCACGAGCTGGCTGTCCGAGCCGATGAACACGTCGTCCTCGAGCACGGTCTTGTGCTTCATGAAGCCGTCGTAGTTGCAGAAGATGGTGCCGGCTCCCACGTTGACGCGTTCGCCGATGACGCCGTCGCCCAGGTAGGAGAGGTGGTTGGCCTTGGAGCCCGCGCCGAGCGTGGTGTTCTTCACCTCCACGAAGTTGCCCACGCGCGCGCGCTCGCCGATGACCGCGCCGGGCCGGAGCCGCGCGAACGGCCCCACCTCGGCGGCGGCCTCCACCTTCGCGCCGTCGAGCACGGAGTAGGGCTTGAGAACCGCGCCGTCGCCGACCTCGGAGTCGGTGATCACGCAGCCCGTCCCCACCTTGCAGCCGCGGCCGATGCGCGTCGCGCCCAGGAGAGTGACGCCCGGGTCGAGCTCGGTGTCCGCGCCCACGCTGGCGTCGAGATCCACATGCACGGTCCACGGCGCACGAACCGTCACGCCGGCTTCCATGAGATCCAAGATGATGCGCTCCTCGACCGCGGCCTCGAGCATGGCGAGGTCGGCGCGGTCGTTGACGCCGGCCACGGTCAGCGCGGGCGCATCGAGGGCGGGCACGGAGTGTCGCTTCGCGGCCATGGACACGAGGTCCGTGAGGTAGAGCTCCTGCTGGTCGTTGTCGGCCGTGAGCCTGCGCAAAGAGCGCCGCAGGAAGCCCGCGTCGACGAGGTAGATGCCGGAGTTGACCTCGCACACGCGCCGCTCGGCTGGGGTGCAGTCGCGATCCTCTCGGATGGCGGTCACGCGGCCTGCCTCGCGCAGCACGCGGCCGTAACCCGCGGGATCGTCCGGGACGAACGAGAGGAACGAGATGGGCGAGCCGGACTTGCGGTGGGCCTTGTCGAGCTTGCGCACGGACGCGGCGTCGAGGAGCGGCACGTCGCCCGAGAGCACGAGCACCGGGCCGTCGTACCCCTTGAGAGCTGGCAGGGCCGTGAGGACCGCGTGCCCTGTGCCGCGCTGCTCCGCCTGGATCACGAAGCGCGCGTCCTTGCCGCCCGGGGCAACGCGCACCTCGGCCTCCACGGCCTCGCGTCCGTGGCCGACCACGACCGCGATTGGGAAGCAGCCGAGCCTCTTCGCGAGCGCGAGGGGGAAGCGGATGAGGGCGCGTCCGGCGATGCGGTGCAGCACTTTCGGCGTGGCGGATCGCATGCGCTTGCCCTGTCCCGCGGCCATGATCACAGCGGCGAGCTTCGCCATATCGAGAAGGCTCCTTTCCCGGCGAAAAGCGCCGGCAGGAGAGATCCTACCTCATCTCGCGCCTGCTCTCCACGAGATAGGGTCGCTCCGCGTCGGGACGCTCGCGGCCATTCTCGACGACGTGGCGAAGCACCACGCCATGGAGCGTGAAGGCCTCGTCGCATTGCTTTGGGGACGCTGAGCAAGACGAGCGCGTTTCGGATGAACCTCGGAGACATGGAAAGAGCCGGCTTGGAGGACACCATCCGCAGTCCGCATCCATGAAGTCGCAAAATGCGACCTCAAGATCTCGGCCTCCTCGCGCGTCAGCCGAAAGAAAAGTTTCCTGGAAAATGATCCACAGGCTTGAACGGGGGTTGGCACAAAAGCGAACGGGAGCGAACGGGGTCAGAAAACGACCGATGTTCCGATCTCCGCGAGCCCGTCGTGCCCGTCGTCCATCTGGTTCACCCAGCCCCACATTCCCCCCGCCGCGTAGATGTAGACGCCGTCGAAGATCGTGAACTGCGGCCCCGCCGCGAAAGACAGCCACTGGGTGAGGGGCACGTTGGTCGCGCCGGTGAGCTGGTATTGGCCGCGCAGGAACACGCCGAACCAGCTCCACCTGTAGCCGAATCCCACGCCCGCGTATCCGCCGGCCGCGATGCGCTCCATGGAGTCGCGCTTGTCTTCCTTGTAGTTCCCTTTGCAGTCGTTCGTGTCGTCCTCGCAGTAGAGCGCGCCACCCACGCCTGCGCCGCCCCCGATCTCGAAGTCGTAGGAGAAACGCCTCAGCTTGTCCTTCTTCTGCAAGGGCGTGAGCCGAAGGCCCAGCGAGCCCATCCTCCAGAAGGTCGTCACGTCCGCGGCCGCCTCGATCGCGATCGTGTCGACGATGCCGTAGGAAAGTGCCGGGGAGAGCCACGGCGTCGACGTCTCTCTCTCCCACCGGACCCCGGGGTAAAGGTTCGCGGCCGCGCCGACCTCCACCTCGCGGGCCGACACCCGACCCGGCGCGCCGCCATGCACGCTGCGGATCGGAGGCGCGAAAGTGCACGACGAACACGCGACCGCCAGGAAAACCGTGATGCTTGTGCGACTGCACATTCGATCAATCCCCACCTGACGCGGACGAGACCGAGCATACTACGCGGCCGACCTGAAGGGCACCGTCCGAGGAAAGGGCCCAGGCACTGCCCACTGCCTATTTCCCGGCAATCTCCAATCCCGCCTCTTTCAGCGCCCTCTCAAGGAGATCCGCGACGCCGAGCTCCGCGGCCCAGCGCTGCAGGTAGCCCCGGTCGAGGCGCGGCCCGCGGACCTTGAGCACGCCCTGCACGTCGCCCCACTGGCGGTCGGAGACGCCGTCGCCGAGGCGGTACCACTTCAGCTTCTGCAGCACGATGTCCTCCGCGGTCGCGAGCGCGAGGCGGCGCGGGGGATCCTCGGAGATCGCGTAGGTCTCCTTCCGCTTCATCTCCTCGGCGGACAAGGGCGAGCGGTCGAACACGAACACGTCCACCTTGAACATGGTCTTGAGGTGGATCACGTTGAAGCACGCCCTGCGCCGGATCGCGTCGCGGATCATGTCCGCATCGACGAAGAATCCGTCCTCGAGCGCGGCGACGAAGCGGTCCACGTGCGCGGGCCGGATGTCCGCGACGATGTCCACGTCCTGCGTGGCCCTCGGGATGCCGTGCAGCGAGCTCGCGAGCGACCCTCCGACCACGTGCGGGACGCCGACCTTCTCGAGCGCCTCGGTGACGAGCAGGGTGACCTCGATGGTCTCGGCGAGCGGCACGATCAGTACCCCTTTTCCTCGGGGTCCCAGCCGAAGACGCGCATCATGGTCTCGCGATCGAGCCACAGGGACGCGAGCCGCAGGCGGAGCTCGCGTTCCTCGATGTTCGGGCCGTACTGGCTCCGGATGCGAGCCGCGGCGAGCCCGAGGATCGCCTCGTTCAGATCCGCCACGCGGCGCAGCTTCTCCGCCGCGCTCATGCGCCTGTAGCCCTCGACGATGAAGGCCTCGGCGCTGCGCGCGGTGTCTGCGGGCCCGGTGCTCATGACGAGACCGAGCATACCACTCGGCGGGCTTGAAAGGCACCGCCGTCGATCGGCCGAGCGGCCCTGCCGAGACCGCGACGGTGGAGCAGGAGGGACACGGACGACGGGCAACGCCCAGCGCCCTGTAGGGGCGCTCGCGCCATTCTCGACGACGTGGCGAAGCACCACGCCATGGAGCGTGAAGGCCTCGTCGCATTGCTTTGGGGACGCTGAGCAAGACGAGCGCGTTTCGGATGAACCTCGGAGACATGGAAAGAGCCGGCTT
>JAQTNF010000080.1 GCA_028713995.1 Deltaproteobacteria bacterium
CTTCTCAGAGTGGAAGCACCCGTTCCCGAAAACCGTGGCCGACGTGGAGCGCGATCTGGGCCGCAGGCCCACGCCCCAGGACGTGCTGCTGTACGGCGTGCTCGACCCGGCCAACCTGCTCGACATCGTGCGCAACTTCATCAGCTTCGAGCGGTCGCAGAACCGCACCGAGAAGAAGCTCTGCCGCTACCAGCAGTACGCGGCCGTGAACAAGGCCCTCGACCGCGTGAGGACGGCCCGCAAGGGCGCGGCTCGCGGCGGCGTTGTGTGGCACACCCAGGGGTCGGGCAAGAGCCTCAGCATGCTCTGGCTGTGCCTCAAGCTGCGGCGCTCGCGGGAGTTCGACAACCCCACCCTGGTGCTCGTCACGGACCGCCGCGACCTCGACGCGCAGATCAGCGGCACGTTCGAGCGGTGCGGGTTCCCCAATCCGGAGAGGGCCGACAGCGTGCGGGATCTTCGCGACCGGCTCACCGGCGCGGCCGGGCGCACCGTGCTCACCACGATCCAGAAGTTCCAGGAGCTGATGCCGCAGGCCGAGAACGGCAGGCTCGACAAGAAGCTCAACGGGCACCCGGTGTTCTCCACGGCCGACAACATCTTCGTGCTGGTGGACGAGGCCCACCGCACCCAGTACCGCTCGCTCGCGGCCAACCTGCGGCGTGCCCTGCCCAACGCCTGCTTCTTCGGCTTCACCGGCACGCCCATCGACAAGCAGGACCGCTCCACGCTCCAGACCTTCGGCCCGTACATCGACACCTACACCATCGAGCAGGCCGTGGCCGACGGCGCGACCGTGCCCATCTTCTACGAGAGCCGTTTGCCCGATCTGCGGGTGATCGGGGCCACGCTCGACCAGCTCTTTGACCGGGTGTTCGCGGACCGTTCCCCGGAGGAGCGCGAGGCCATCAAGGACAGGTACGCGAGCGAAGCGGCCATCGCAGGAGCGCCGAAGCGTATCGAGGCCATCTGCCTGGATCTCATCGAGCACTACACCACGTACATCCAGCCCAACGGGTTCAAGGCCCAGGTGGTGGCCTGCACCAGGGACGCGGCGGCGACCTACAAGGAGACCCTCGACCGGCTGCACGCGCCCGAGTCGGTCATCCTGATGTCCGGCTCCAACGACGACCCCGAGCGCCTCGTGCGCCACCACACCACGGACGACCAGCGGCGCGAGGGCATCCGGCGCTTCCTCAAGAAGGACGACCCGCTCGCCATCCTGGTGGTGTGCGACATGCTGCTCACCGGGTTCGACGCGCCCGTGGAGCAGGTCATGTACCTGGACTCGCCGCTGCGGGAGCACAACCTGCTCCAGGCCATCGCCCGCACAAACCGCACGGCCGAGGACAAGACCTACGGGCTGATCGTGGACTACTGGGGCATCTCGGAGTCGTTGCAGGAGGCCCTGGCGATCTTCGCGCCCTCGGACATCGGCGGGGCGCTCGTGCCCAAGACCGACGAGCTGCCCAGGCTCCAGACGCGCCACGCGGTGGCCGTGCGGTTCCTGGCCAAGGTGCGCTCGCGGGGCGATCTCGACGCCTGCGTGGCCGCCCTGGAGGCCGAGGACGTGCGGGCCGAGTTCGACGTGGCGTTCCGCAGGTTCGTGCAGTCCATGGACATGCTGCTGCCCGACCCCAGGGCGCTCGCCTACGCGGACGACCTGCGCTGGCTGGGCAAGATCCGGCAGGCGGTGCGGGCGCGGTACAGGGACGGCCGCATCGACATCTCGGACTGCGGGGCCAAGGCGCGCAAGCTCATCGAGGAGGCCATCGTCGCGGACGGGGTGGAGATCCTGGTCAAGAAGGTGAACCTCTTCTCCAGGGAGCTGGACGAGAAGCTCAAGGCGCTGCACAGCGACGACGCCCGCGCCTCGGAGATGGAGCACGCCATCCGGCACGAGATCCACGTCAAGCTGGCCGAGAACCCGGTGTTCTTCCTGTCGCTCAAGGAGCGGCTGGAGCAGATCATCGCGGACCTGAAGGCCAAGCGGGTGAGCGCGGCCGAGGCGCTCCAGCTCATGCTGCCCCTGCGCGAGGACCTCCAGAGGCCCGAGCGGGCGGCCGAGAAGCTGCGGCTCTCGCCCACGGGCCACGCCATCTACGGCCTGCTGCGCCGGGGCGAGGCGGGCGACCGGGCGAGCGAGCCGCCGCCCGTGTGGAACGGCGAGGTGCTCGACCAGGGCAACCGCGATCTGGCCGCCGCCGTGGAAGGGGAGCTGGAGCCGTTCACGCAGATGGTGGACTGGGACCAGAAGGACGACGTGCAGCGCGAGATGCGGCGGCGCATCAAGCACAAGCTGGGCGACAGCCTGCCCAGGGACGCCCGCGACCGGGTGGCGGCCGAGATCATCGACCTGCTCAAGGTGCGGAGGACAAGGTGAGCCTTGAGCGTTCCGAGGTGCGGTTCGGCAGCACGGCCATCCGCTACCGCATCCGCCGCAGCAGGCGGGTCAAGACCGTGGCCGTGACCGTGGACCCCAGGGAGGGCGTGCAGCTCACCGCACCCGAGGGCGTGGCCGTGGATCGCCTGGACGGGATCGTGCGGCGCAAGGCCCGCTGGATCATCTCCAAGCTCCGGCTGAACAGCGAGCTGCCGCCGTCACCCAGGGAGTTCGTGAGCGGAGAGACGTTCACCTACCTGGGGCGGCAGTACCGCCTGAAGGTTCACAGGGTCGCGGGCCCGGAGGTCGCCGTGAGCCTGCGCCAGGGCTGGTTCGTGGTGGAGGGCGCAGGGGCGGACCGCATCCGCGCCGCGCTCGTGGTCTGGTATCGACGGCACGCCGCCTCCCGTCTCCCGGAGCGGGTGGCGTTCTGGGCCAGGAAGATCGGCGTGCCCGCGCCCGAGGTGCTCATACGCGAGCAGGACAAGCGGTGGGGCTCGTGCGACTCCCAGGGCCGGGTGCGCTTCAACTGGCGCATCGTCCAGGCCCCCATGAGGCTCGTGGACTACGTGGTGGCCCACGAGCTCACGCACCTCGTGCACCGCAGCCACACGGCCGCGTTTTGGACACTGCTCGGCAAGGTCATGCCAGACTACGAGGAGCGCAGGAGGGTGCTGGGGGAGTTCGGGAGAGGGGTGGAGTGGTGAGACGGAGTCGAGCGGGAGAGCAGAAGATGGGTAAACAAGCATGACAAAGTACATTGAGCACTTCCCGAAACCCCTTCTCGACGACCTTGTTCGAGGACGCTGGCTTCCCGTGATCGGAGCCGGGATGTCGAGAAACGCTTCAGTTCCGACTGGTCGTAGAATGCCTCTGTGGAATGACCTTGGGGAAGAACTGGCTGGGGAACTACAAGACTATCCTTATCTTGGAGCGATTGATGCCGTCTCAGCCTACGAGCAAGAATACGGGCGACCCAGGATGGTTGAACGAGTGGCTGAGGCTCTCCTGGTCAATGAAGCTCGACCAGGAGCGGCACACAGAGCCTTCTGCTCGATCTTCTTCGATATAGTCTGCACGACAAACGTTGACTTTCTTCTTGAGCGTCAATACGAAAACGCACCGCGGTATTGTCGACCGATCGTTGATGAGGATCACCTCACCATCAACGATCAAGGTAAAACGATTGCACTTCTGAAACTCCATGGTGATGTTCATCACCCGACTCGGTTGGTCCTGACGGAGGAGGATTACGATACGTTCCTCAGCAAGTACCCCCTGCTCGCGACCTATCTCGCCAATCTGCTCATTACAAGAACGGCCGTGTTGATCGGATATAGCCTTGAAGATCCCGATTTTCGGCAGGTCTGGCAGGTGATCGGTGAGCGCCTCGGGAAGGCGCGTCGGCTTGCATACAGCCTAGTAGTGGACGCCAAAGCGACCGATGTCGCCCGGTTCGCTCGTCGAGGCGTCAAGGTGATCAACCTCCCGGGATCGAAAAAACACTATTCCCAGATACTTGCTGACACGTTCAATGAGCTTCGTGAATACATGCAAACGAACATACTAGGCGCCAGCCAGGTGACTACAGAGGAGCCACTCACGGAACTCTCACTGCCCCAGGAGGCAGTTACCCGTCTCTGCTTTTTCGCCGTGCCGCTGGACTTGCAGCCCCAGTTTAGAGATCAGATTTTCCCTCTGGTGAAACGCGCGGGTCTCGTTCCAGTTACAGCCGCTGATGTCATCTCGCCCGGTGAAAACTACGCGGCGAAGATCGACGCCATTATGCGGCGCTCGGTTGCGGCGGTAGTCGACCTATCGACGCAGAACACGATTCTAGAACTTAGCATGCTCTCAGGAATGAGTCGGCCGGTACAGACGTTCGTTATCGTTGAAAAGGGCACCGCCATCCCCTCGGCGGTCGCGGACAAACTGTACGTACTGCGTGAAAAGACGCCTATTGCTGACCAGCCAGAGCTACTTCAACGGATCGATGTTTGGTTGCGACGGGTCGCTGCTGAAATCCTTCCTACTCGGACCGACGAACCATCACGTCTTTTCCAAGCTCGTGAGTACCGAGCTGCTGTCATTTCAGCGATCAGCAATCTTGAGTCACTACTCAACTCGGTACTTGAACGGGAGTGTCGGCTTCCAGACCGTTTCTGCGGACTGCAACGCCTAGTCGATATCGTATCAGTGCGACACGACCTCGTTGTGGCCAAGAAACAGATCGACGCTTGGATCCGTATTCGCAACATGGCCGTGCACTCACAGAAGCCGGTCACGCGAGCGAACGCCCAGGAGATCGTTCGAGGAGTTCAAAAGCTCAGCGAAAGCCTTCGACCGCTCGACTACTCCGGGTGGTTAGATTCGACGCTCGCTGTGCTGCGCCAAAAGGAACAGGTGTACAGGCGCTTGGTGCAGTCCGAAGGTCAATCCGTGGCGGACAAGAGCAAACCGGTGCTTCAGGTGCGCGATGAACAGGAGCGTGCATGGGCCGAGAAAGCCATCCATGCTAGGAAGCTCATGTGGTGGGACGACGTTGAAGGATTCTACGGAATCTACAAGAAGAGCACTTCGTTCGGCTAGGACATGAGCAAATACTCCATCAAGACGTATCGGTCGAGTCGGGGATAGATGATGCTTCCCGAACAGTTCAAGACAGCGCACGATCTTTGCTACGCGAACCACGACGTGATGCTCCACCTGCTTAATGGTGGATTCTGCAACAATTCGTTCTGCATGCTGGTCGATCTGTCGGAAGAGGACCAGCCGCCACAGTTTGAGACGAACGAAGATCTCTTCTCCTGGCTAGACACCCCCGGCCATCATCAGACTCGTGCGGAGATCCTGCGCTGCACAGTCTTCCCAGCCGTTCTGGGCGACTTTCTACACTTCGTGTACGAGGCTCTACGCTGTAGCCAGAAAACGAAGCTCACAGTGGCCATAGCCCTGCTCAGGAAGCCTCTTCAAGACAGCTTGGGGCTACTGGAGACTATCTTCGTCGACCTCCTGGGATTCGCCTCCAAGATGGTTGAGAAGCCCGCAGACCTCAACGTGAAGCGGAGTGGAGGAAAGCCGGACGAGCACGTCCGACGGATCGGCGCCGTCCTCGACGTGCTAGACGAGCAGCGCAGGTTCGATGCTGAGTTCCTCGCACAGGTTCGATACTCTCGCGGAGCTGAAGACAGCTTCGCCGGGAGCTTCGACAAAGCACTCCATCTCTTCACCAGTAACAAGAACATCGAAACCGAGAAGCTGAACCTCAACTTCATTTTCTCCGGTCCCGACGCGTGGCACACGCAGAGATCGTACATCTACAGCAGACTTCCCTACGTGTTGTGCTACGCGAGGCTGCTGGTAGAAGCTGTATTCAGTACGATCGACAATGGCACAGACCCGGTATATCTCGACGACATCGAGCGTCGAATTTCTGCCGCTACCATGTTGTGGTCCGAGACGATCGTCGATCCCTACCGCTGTTCGCAGCTCGACGCCCATGTGCAAGAAACATGGTCTAGGCTCATGCGAGATTGTCAATCCGCCGGGTTCCGTACGCCGACTCGCTCGGACTTGCTGCGAATGAGCGCTTCGGGAGCATGGCCAGGGGAGCTTTGGATCGACGTCAAGCGGAGACTACTCCGCTACCGTGTTTCCGTGATGCTCTCGAAGGTAGCACAACAGCGGGCCTCGTCGTGGGTCCGGCGCAACGTCTAAACCTCGCAACCCGACTCCCCCACCTTGGCCAGGATCTCGTTCAGCGCGCGCGGCGCGTCGACGGCCGCCGCCTGCCCCAGGGGCAGCGGGCGTCAGTTGTCGAGCACGAGCTGCGCCGCCAGCGCCTGCCCCAGGCTTGCGGCCGCCGCGTGATCCTCGATGGGGCTCACCACCGCGCCCGTCCCGGTGAACACGATGTAGGTCACGCCGGTGTCCGCGCCGCCCGTGGCCGGGTCGGGATCGATCCCGAGGCTCGCCGCCATGGCGTACGACGCCTCGCCGATGATGGCGGCCGGGCCCTCGTCGCCAAAGACCCCGTAGCTGATCGCCCCGTTGTAGATCACGGCGCAGGCCGCGCCCGGCTTGATGCCCTGGGCCTTGTAGCTGAATCGCGCGCTCGGCAGCGGGACGACGACGTAGGGTAGCTGCGAGGCCACGAGGGGATCGCCGTCCGACTGCGTGAAGCTGGTCTCGTCCTGGTACCAGGGGTCCGCGTCGATGTTGCACTCGGCGGTCTCCTGCCCATCGCAGTCCACGTCCATGTCCGCTCGCCAGAAGAAGGCGCACTCCAGGTGGCAGATGTCGATCGTCGCGGCCTCGCCCTCGTCGGTCGCAAACTTGCCGTTCGAGGCCACGGTGCAGCTCGCGGTGACCTCGGCAAGCTGCTGCACGAGGTCGCCGGTCCCGGTGTCGGTGTCGGCGTCCGTGTCGGTATCGGCGTCCGCGTCGCTGTCGGTGTCCGCATCTGTATCCGCGTCCGAGTCGGCGTCAGAATCTGTGTCTGAATCGGTATCGCCGTTTGAGTCACCATCCGTGTCCGCGTCGGAATCAGCGCTCGCGTCCACGGCACCGTCCGGGCCTGTGTCGCCCGTCCCGCTGCCCGTGTCGGTTCCCTCGTTGCCAGACCCGCCAGAGCCGCAGCCCGGCGCGAGGAGCACCAGGGCCAACCCCACCGTGATCGCGATCCGGTTCATACGTCCCCTCCTTCAGCACGAGGTGTCTGCCCCCAAGCGTAGTCGTCCGACGACCAGCATTCAACGCCTTGCCGCACCCATCCGGGCCCATGGATCCCGGATCCGCTGCAGACGCGGACGGCCGGTTGCGGCCTCACGGACGATGTACAGCCACGCCGCTTCCCGGAGCCTTGCCGCCGCGCGCCACTCGGCCGGGGTGAGATGCACCGCGCCCTGGGCGGCCCGGGCCTTGACCGCGATGCGCCGGATCGGGCGAGCGCCGCTGGCGTCGGGCGGGCTCACGGAGCGGAGGTCGAAGGCGCCGCCTCGACGCACATCGACGATCCGGCCGCGCTTGGCCTCGTAGTGCACCACGAGCGCCAGGGCGATGCGCACCATGTCGGGGACGTGTCCGATGCTGCGCGTCCAGCTACGTGTCTGCTGTTGCTTGTTCATGCGTGTCCTCCCGTGCAAGGGGCCGTGCGCCTTCCCTTCGCCATGTCCGCGACCTGCCACACGAGCAGGAGATCCCACGCCGCCTCCTCCGCCACCTCGCCTGCGGGCGACGCGCGGAAGGCGCCGCCGGGCACGTCGTCGAGCAGCCCCCAGTGGCGGAGGACCTTGGCGGCCTGCGCGATCTTGGTGCCGGTGTCCAGCGTGGAACCGAACAGGTGGGCGCACAGGTACACCGCCCGGATGTGGAGGTCGGCGTCTCGCTCGGTCAGCGTCGGGTCGAACAGCAGGTCGTGGATGGCGCACGCGAGGTGCTTGCAGACCGTGCCCTTGTGCCACCGGCTCGCGGCCGGGCACTCGCACGTCATGCCGTCGATCCGGATCTCGAAGCCGTACTCGTGACCACCCGAGCCGACCCGGCCCTCGATGCCGTCGGCGGTGAGCCCGACCTGCGCGAGCCGGATGCTGCCCCCGGCCTCCTGCACCTTGGCGTAGGCCGGGACGTCCTCCATCATGTCCTCCTCGAACGGGCGGCCGAAGGAGATCGCGGCTGGCTGGGTCGCGTACCACAGCGTCTGCCGGACGGCGGCCGCCACGTCGTCGAGGGTGGCCTCGCCCCGCTCCCGGACCGCGGCCAGCACGAAGCGCAGGAACGGCTCGAACGAGTCCGGCATCCGGCTGCGCACGGGCTCGCCCACCCCGCGCTTCACCGCCGCCCGCAGCTCCCGCACCTCCGCGTAGTCGCCGTGCTCCTCGCTCACCAGGGCGACGCCGCGACCCTCCGTGACCTTCCCGGGCCGACCTGCGCGGCCGAGCATGTTGAGGACCTCGCCGCTCGGCAGGAAGACCGTGCGCGGGCGCCCGCGGAGGAAGTCCTGGCGATACACGTCGCGCACCACGACGAGCCCGGCGGGGAGGTTCACGCCCGAGGCCAGGGTCGGCGTGCAGGCCAGGATGCGGACCGCTCCGTCCCGGAACGCGGTCTCCACGGCGCCCTTGACGCCGCGCCCGAGGCCCGCGTGATGGAACCCGACGCCGCACTGCAGCGCCTTTGCCAGCCGGTCCGCGTCGCCGTCCTCCTTGAGCACGTCGTAGGAGAGCCGCGCCGCCTCGGGCCGCTCCTCCTCCACGAGCAGCTCCGCAGCCCACGCCGCCGCCTCCTCGGCCTGCTTCTCGGCCCCGGCCCGCGACCGGCAGAACACCAGGGTCTGCTCGCCGCGCTTCATCGCGCCCTTCAGCAGCTTGCCCAGCGCGTCCTGCACCTCCGGGACCACCCGGCACTCGAAGCGCACGGGCACGCGCCGGTCCTCGTCCGTGCCCATGACGAGGTCCACGCCCAGCCAGGCCGCGAGCTGCTCCCCGTTGCCGACCACGGCCGAGAGCCCCAAGAAGCGGTCCAGCCGCCCGGCGCCCTTCAGCCGCGCGAGCAGGCCCTCGACGAACGGGCCGCGCGTCTCGTCCGCCACCAGGTGGAACTCGTCCGCGACGAGCGAGGCCACGCGGATGCCCTGGGTGTACTGCACGGACGCGAAGCGCTCGTAGGTTGCGACGAGGATGTCGGTCTCGGCGGGGCGCACCGGATCCGTGTGCTCGCCCGTCGCGATCCGGATGCGCTCGCTCGTGCCGCGCGCCGCGCGCTCCGCGACGAACCGATCGTACGTTTCCTGGGCCAGGGCGCGGTACGGCACGAGGTACACGCTGGTTCCGGGCAGCCCGGCCTGCACGGCGGCCCTCGCGAACTCGCGGCCGACGTAGCTCTTTCCCGTGGCCGTGGGCGCCACGATGAGCGCGCTCCGGCCCTGGAGGACGCCGCGCTCTGCGGCGCGCTGGTACAAGGGGAAGGCGTTGTCGATCGTCATGGGCCACCTCTCGTGATCGCCGGTTCGCCCGCGGATCGGGCGAGCCGCAGCGCACCCGCGCGGGGGCCGTACCCCGCATCCCGATTGGCTCCCGTACCGGCGTTGGGATGAGTGTCGCGTCCGGTGCCGGGGGTGTCAAGGCGCAGGCGAGATCGGGGGTCAATCCCTGATGACTTCGCGCGGCCGATGGATCGTGAAGTTCCTTTTGACAGGTCGCCGCTGTTTGGCCACACTGCGCCGGACCGCCTGCAACAAGGAGATGACCATGACTCAGCTGCACGCCGCGATCGAGAACGCCGCCACCGCGTTTTCCGCTAGGATCGTCGCACTCGTCCAGGGCGCGACGTTCGGCGAAATCTCCGCGCTTCACGTCGGGACCACGAAGGCCAAGACGGGCCGCAAGCCCGGGCGCCCGAAGGCCGCGACCACGGCCGCCAAGTCCGAGGCGAACAAGATGCGCTCGCTCAACTACCCGAAATGCTCGGTCCCGGGCTGCGGCAAGAACCGCTACGCCAAGGGCAACGGCATGTGCGGCGAGCACTTCCGGGCGAAGCAGGCAACGGGGCAGGGCAAGACCAAGAAGCGCGGCAAGAAGTAGACTCGGTCCAGCGATCACCGGCACCCGTCTCCCGCAACGTTGTTCACCTCGCTCGTTTCGACAGTCCGTACTCTCATCGTCTCGGATCAGGCCTGCGTACAGACTCGAAATGAACAGCGTCCGGAGTGCGACGGTAGCGCGACGGGTCACCCGGAGCATCGTGCACGGATAAAAAGAAGCTCCGGAATCATCAACGATTCTCGGGGCTTCCCGGAGCCAACACCCGGACTCGAACCGGGGACCTGCTGATTACGAATCAGCTGCTCTACCGACTGAGCTATGTTGGCCAGTCGAGGGCCCGTAACCTACCCGAGAAGCGCGAGTTGTCAAGATCCGGAAGCGCGGCGAAAAGGCCTTCAGGCGCGGTCGATTCGGATGTGCTCGAGGCGCGACTCGCCGAGGCCCATGCGGCCGGCCGTGTCGAGCCAGCGCGGGGGACGCTTGGACTCGGCGAGCGAGGCGAGACCGTGGGACGCGCGCTCCTTGTCGATGATGTCGTACGCGAGGCGATCCACGGCCACGGGATCGCGCGACGCGATGATCGCGGCCGGGCGCCATTGGTTCGACACGACGCGGGCCGGACCGCCGTGGTACTGCGCCGTGAGCGCGTCGACGAGCACGAGGCGCAGCTTGCCCCTCACGAACGGGTGGGCCGAGACCTGGGCCACGTACGGGTCGCAGTTGTTGTCGTGGTAGCGGTTCGGGTTGTGGATGGCGCCGTACATGTTCTTCATGGCGCAGCCCACGCCCGCGAGGTCGTGGTCCTTGAGCACCGGCACATTGATGAGCGCCGTGGCGCGGCTTCCGAGCACGTTCGTCCACATGCTGCCCACGTCGCCCGAGAACGAGAGCTCGCGGCCGAACCCGCCCTCATCGTTGCCGTAACACAAGGGCCGCGAGGCGTCGTTGCTGTTGGGTGCGAACCCGGCGCGCATGAGCTCGGTCGTGGTGCGCTCCCAGATGACGATGCGACGATTCTCCACGCCGATGGCGTTGAGGCCGGCGACGAGGGCCGCCACCACAGCGGGCGACGAGGACATCTCCGGACCGGCCAGGCAGTTCACCTTGATGGCCACCACGTCGTCGGGCTTGAAGAGCGCGCGAAAGGCCTCCTTGGGATCGCGCACGCCCACGACCGCGGCCACGGACCTCTCGACCAGCTCGCGCACGCGGACCGGGTCGAGGCCGGTGTCGGTGAAGACCTTGGGGTTCGTGCGCACGGCCACGAGGGCCTGCCCCGACCGCGATTTTTCGGCCGCGTCCGCGCATGCCGCAACCCCGGGAAGGAGGCTGAGCGCGCCTGCCCCGGCCGCCGCGGCGCAGGCCTGTCGCAGGAACTCTCGCCGGGTGGTGTCGTTGTCGCTCATGCGGTCTCGCTCCGATCTGCAATCCCCTTTAAGTATATACCGATAACTGTCCGAGGCTATTCAGGAAAGGTCGGGCGAGCCGAGCGCGTCCTCGGACGGGGATTCGAGCAGCCGGAGCACGCCGGTCCGAGCCTGCTCCACGGCGGCCGGGCCGCGCTCGAGCGAGAGCGGACCGAGCGCAACACGCGGCGGGGCCAGGACCAGGACCCGCACGCCCGCCTCGCGGAGCAGGGTCACGGACGCCCGGTCGCGCTCCACGAGCTCCTCGGGCGGCATGGACAGGATCAGGGACCTCGGGCTCGGCAGGAACGCGAGCAGGCCGGTGCGCGCCTTGGGGGCGTCATGGGTGCGACGGGGGAGGTAGGAGACCAGCACCACGTCCACCCGCGGTCCGGACAGGAACGGGACAAGGGGCGTCTTCTCGGCCACGCCGCCGTCCACGAAGGTCCTTCCCGCGATCTCCACCGGAGGCAGCAAATAGGGCAGGGCCGCGGAGGCGCACACGGCCGGAACGAGCGCGCCGGAGGACAGGTGGCGCACGCGGCCGTCGTCGAGGTCCGTGGCGCCGAGGGCGAGCGGCAGGCGACAGGTCTCGAACGAGTGGGCCGGCAGGACCTCGGCCAGGCGCGCGGCGAGCCTGTGGCCGCCGAGCAGGGCGAACGAGCGTCCGGACACGGGCGGGAAGCGCAGGTCCGCGAAGTCGCGCAGGCGCACGGCGAACAGCGCGTCGCAAATGCCACGGCCGTCCATGCCCGAAGCCAGCATGGAGCCGGTGATGGCCCCGGCGCTCGCGCCCGTGACGCGCGTCGGGGCGAGGCCCAGCTCATCGAGAGCGAGGATGACACCGGCGTGGTGAAAGAAGCCGAAGAAGCCGGACGAGAGCGAAAGCCCGATGCGCGTGCCCCGGAGCTGGTCCGCGAGGCTCGCCATGGCTACTTGGCGGTGACGTGGATCTCGGCCGCGCCCATGTTGCCGAGCCTGTCGTAGGCCCGCACCGCGATGGCGTGGGGGCCGGGTGAGAGCTTGTCCGGCAGCGCGAAGTCGAGCTCCTCGCGGGGCGTGTCGAGCACACCGTCCTTGCCGAACACCGGCCGCCACGGCAGGCCGTCCACCGAGAACTCGATCGCCGAGATCGCGGAGAAGGCGTCCTCGGCCGCACCGCGCAGCCGGTCGCCCTTGAGGGCCAGCCCGAGCACGCGGGGCGGATCGTTGTCCACGAGCACGGGCACGGACACGAGCTCGTCCGAGAGCGTCTCGGACGGGTCGTTGTCTGGCGAGTCGTCGGTGAGGAGCCGGATCTGGTAGCGGCCGGCGGGCACCGACTCGGTGTCCCACGTGTACGGGGATTTGGTCACCACCTCGTCGTCGCGCGTGATGGGCCGCCACACGGGCTCGCCCGCGGCGCGGTACCACAGCCTGTGGCGCAGAGCATCGCCGTCCGGGTTGTCCACCTTCCAGGTGAGCTCCAGGTTGGGCTTGGGCTTGGCCGACGGACGGGCCGCGACGGTGCGCTTGCTGACGAGATCCTCGTCCTTCTCGCCCGTGCTCTTGGACGCGGCCGGAAAGAGGGTGCCCGGGCCGAGATCTGTGATGAGAGCGCGCTGGTTCAAGGGCCGGTACGACAGCACGGCGCTCGTGAGCGAGGCCTTGCCGTCCTTGGTGAGCGAGAACCGGAGCTGCAGGTAGCGCGCCGATGGGCTCGTAGGGATGTCGCCTTGCGCCACGGGCTCGGACCAGCCGCTCCACGTCGCGTCCGGCTTGGCCGCGTTGCCCGAGCGCGACGACACCGTGAGCGCGCCGCTTCCGTACCACCTGAGCGCCCCCCAGCGCGACACGGCGCCCGCGTCGAGCGGCGGCGAGAGATACACGGCGTCCGCAGGCCGCGCGCTCTCCACCAGGTAGGCGCCGCCCGTGTCGCCGGTCCCGGCAAAGTCGAGGTCGTCTCCGGCCAGCACCGCGAGCACCTGACGCTCGTCGAGGTCGAGGATGGTTCGTTCGACCCGATCCCGGTCGACGGCCACGACCTTGCCCTCGGCGCCGAGCCCGGCGAACACGGTTCCGTTCTTGCCCACGGCGAGCGAGGTGACGAAGGACTTGTCGCGCGCCCACAGCTTGTCGACCCGGCCTTCCGCGCGCAGCGAGTACACCGAGCCGTCGCCCGTGCGTCCCTGGGCCGTCGACGGGGAGGGGTTCGCGATCGGCTGTCCCGGAAGCTGGTTCTGCGGGCGGGACGGGATGGCCGGCGGGATCTTGAACGCGTTGACCGCGGCGATGAGCTCGTCGCCCCGTGGCGCCAGCGCCTTGACCTCGCTGCCCGGGAAGTCCGCGAGCGCCAGGGCGCGGCCCGGCCCGGACACGGCCAGGACCAGGGCGTTCGGGCTCGTGCCGGCGATGAGCCGCTTGGCGCCGTCCACCGCGAGGCACATGATCTGCTCCTCCTCGGTGTCCAGGTACACGTTGGCCTTGCCGTCCGGTCCCACCGCGAAGATCTTGCCCTCGGGGCCGGTGCCCGCGAACAGGGTCCTGCCGTCCGCGCCGAACGCGAGCGCCCACACATGCCTTGTGCCCTCGGGCAGGGTGACCCACTTGGTCGCGACGACCGGCTTGCCGGCCGCGATCTTGCCCGGCTCCGCGATCCGGTAGATCACGGGCTCGGGCAGGGCCGCGGCGTAGAGGTCGCCCTTGGCGTCGAAGGCGAGCGCCGTGACCACGAGGCCGCCGGTGTTCGCCACGAGCACGGCCTTGCGGCCCTCGACCCTGTAGACGCGGCCGTCGTAGCCCGTGCCCAGGTACGCCACGCCCGACTTGTCGCGGGCCGCGGACCACACGAGCCCCACGTTCTCGAGCTCGATTTTTCGCGCGGCCTTGCCCAGGCTCACCTCGCCGCGGTTCGACAGCATGGTCCCGTCGAGCGTGCCGCGGCCGAGCTCCTCGAAGCCCGCGATCTCCCAGTCCCGGGTCCCGCCCGCGCGCGCCGGCGCGGCCGCGAGGGCCGTGGCCAGGGCCAGCAGGCCGGGCATCCACGGCGAACGGTGCGTCATCTCGTCCTCCGGTTCGAAACGGTGAAGCGGATCGTCTCCATCCCCCTCACGATGATCGACGTGGGCACCACCTGTCGCAGGGCCCCGTGCTCCGAGGCCGCCTGCTCCTTGCCCAGCGCGGGCAGAAGCGAGTCCACGGCCGAGGCGGGCAGCCGCTCGATCGCGCGACCGCGCAGGGTCACGCCCTCGCCGGGCACGTTCAAGGCCACCACCAGGGAAGCGGGCGGGTAGAAGCGCCGCACGTTTCCGAGCATGTCGTCGAGGCTCTGCGGGGCGGGCAAAACCGGGATCATGAAGTCGCCGCCGCCGACCTCGATCTGCACCTCCTGGCCGCCGGCCGTGTCCGGGATGCGCACCGGCACCGTGACGAGCTGCTCGTCGCCGTCGTACGGGCGCAGGCGCACGACCACGTTCACCACGTCGCCCGGCTCGGGCCGCTCGGCCGCCACGGACACGCCCACGATCGTGGCCACGTCCAGGCCGTAGCGCAGGCGCACCTCGAAATCGAGGGACTCCACCTTGGCATCCTCGAACGGGTTGTCGAGCACGTCGGCCACCACGCTCACCGGGCGGAACCACGAGGCGAGCGACGAAAGCCCGCCTCGCGACGCGCCCGAGTCCCGCAGCACCACGGGCGGTCGGCCCGACACCTTCATGCGGCCCTCGATCTCGGCCACCACGTCCTCGGTGTCGGCCGCGCCCTCGGAGATGATTTCGAGGATCGCTGCCTGCAGGAGGCGCGGCGTGAGGAAGCGGTGCGAGGCGATCTCGACCTTGTATGTGTCGCGCCGCTTGGCCCGCTCGTCCACGAGCGTGAGGCCCACCGGTATGGCGTCGGCGCGGCGGTCCGTGCGCGCCACGATGCACGACTGCCGGTCCTGCACCAGGCTGCCGGCCTCGCGGAGCGGCGAGCCGATCTTGTTGGAGCGCGCCACAGAGTACTGCACCGTGTGGATGCGGGCCGTGGACACGGGCAAAAACTCCTGCCCCATCTCGAACATGGGGTGGCCGAAGGCGAGCACGTTCTTGCCCTCGATCGCGGTCACGGTGCCGATGGCCGTGGCGCTCATGTCGCCGCGGATGAGCTGCACGCCGATGGCGCCGCCGTTCGCGAACGTGGCCGGGCCCTCGGGCTTGGAGCCGCTGCCGCCGCCCTGCACCGGATCCATGCCGAAGGACGCGAGCCCCTCGGAGAGCATGCGCTCGGCCGCGCCGTGGAATCCGGCCAGGCTGAGCGGCGTGCGGGCGAAGGACAGTCCAGATTCCGGGCTCTCAAGCTGTGTACGGGCGGGCGCCTGCGCCGTGTCGCCGAGCAGCCGCGACGTGAGGATCCGGCCGCGCGCGCCGCCCTCGCCGGGCTCGCGGATGGGGCGCTTCATGACCTCGAGCATGTTGGCGATGGGCGTGACGCCGGCCAGCGGCTCCTTGGCGAAGCTCCAGCCGTAGGCCAGCGCGCCGGCCAGCCTTCCGTCGATGAAAATGGGCGAGCCGCTCATGCCGCCGATGACGCCGGCCTTGTCCGTGACCGGGTGGTCGCAGCGGATGAGGATGATGTTCTGGCGCAGGAGGAAGTTCGGGACCACCGAGACGACCTCCACGCCGAAGCGCTCCGGCTCGGTGCCGGAGAACACGGTCAGCCCATAGCCCTTCATGCCGGGAGCGATCTCGTCGGTGCCGATGTAGGGCGAGCCGGCCCCCAGCGGCGGACCGATGAGCCACACGGCCGCGAGGAGCGCGACCAGGGCCGCCCATTGTGCGATGCGGATCATGGGTGTGGCGTCATGCGATCAGGCCAGGGCGGCCTTGATGAGGGGCTCCACGTCCTCGTCCGTGAGGCTGAGCGCCCGAGCCACGCTGTCGAGGAGCCCGCGTTCCGAGGGGGCCAGGGCGCCGTCCGCGGCCAAGGCCATGACCAGCTCGACGATGAGCTCGTTCTTGGAATCGACCGCCTCCATGTCCTCGATCATCTGCGCGGGGTCGTCCTCGATGTTGCGCCGCTTCACATCCTTGCGCTGCTCGGCGTCGAGCCCGTACCTGTCCATCAGCCGGTCGAGCGCGTCGCGCTCCGCGTCGGTCAGCATGCCGTCGACCATGATGGCCTGGGCCACCACCTTGCAGATCTCGATCTTGTCCTTGAGTTCCATGAGCGTTGGTCTCCTGAGCGAAAAAGCCCGACGGGTGTTCTACCTCAGGGCCGGGATTTGGCAAAGGGCCGTGACATTTGTCGAAGCGAGCAACGCTCAGTCGATCGCGGCGATGTACGGAAGGTTCCTGTGCTTCTCGTCGAGATCCATGCCGTACCCCACCACGAAGCGGTCCGGCACGGTGAAGCCCTTGTAGTCCACCTTGACCGGCGCCTTGGCACGCTCGGGCTTGTGCAGGAGCGCGCACACCCTGACCGACGCGGGGCGGCGCGTGCGCAGGTTGTCGAGCAGGTAGTTGAGCGTGAGCCCGGTGTCCACGATGTCCTCGATCACGAGCACGTGCTGCCCCTCGATGGGGCTCGACAGGTCGAGGGTGATCTCGACCACGCCGCTCGACGCGGTGCTCTTGCCGTAGGAGCGCAGGCCGATCATCTCGAGCGACACCGGCACGTCGATGGCGCGCACCAGGTCCGACGCGAACATGATGCCCCCCTTGAGCACCACGAGCGCCGTGAGGAACCGGCCGGCGTAGTCCTTCGAGATCTCGCGGCCGAGCTCGGACACGCGCCTCTTGATCTTCGCGGCGTCGATGAGGATTTCGAGGTTTTCCTCGCCCATGGGCGCTTCCCCTTTCAGCGCAGGCGCAGGTTCCTGCGGATGCGGGCGGCCGGCTCCTCGAGGTCGGGCGCGAACGGCTCGCCCGTGACCTGCTCGCAGGCGCGGATGTAGCGTGCGGCCGCCTCCACGCGCACCTCGTCCGGGATGTGCGGGATGGGACCGTCCCCGGTAAAGCCGCGCTCGGTCTTGAGCCACACGCGGAGGTACTCCTTGTCGAGGCCCTCGGGCTCCTTGCCCGCTGCCAGGCGCTCCTCGTAGGTGGCCGCCTGCCAGAAGCGCGATGAGTCGGGCGTGTGCACCTCGTCGATGACCACGATGCGGCCGTCCTTCGTCCTTCCGAACTCGTACTTGGTGTCCACGAGGATGAGGCCGCGCCCGGCGCAGTGGCGCACCCCGAAGTCGAACAGGGCGAGGCTCATCTGCGCGACGGCGTCGAAGTCGCGTGCGGGAATGCGGCCCATGGCCAGGATCTCGTCGCGCGACACGGACACGTCGTGGTCGCCGTGCTCGGCCTTGGTCGACGGCGTGAGGATGGGGCGCTCGAGCTTCTGGTGCTTGCGCATGCCGTCCGGCAGCCTGTTGCCGCAGAACACGCGTTCGCCCTTCTCGTAGTGCGTCCAGATCGAGGTGGACGTGGAGCCGGTCAGGTACGCGCGCACCACCATCTCCACGGGCAAAGGCTCGCAGTCCTGCACCTCCATGACCTGCGGATCCGGCACGTCGACGACGTGGTTGGGCACGAGGTCGCGCGTCTTGTCGAACCAGAACGCGGCCGCCGTGTTGAGCACCTGGCCCTTGAAGGGCAGGGTGCCGAGCACCCGGTCGAAGGCCGAGATGCGGTCGGTCACCACGATGAAGCGCCGGCCGCTCCCCACGTACGAGTCGCGCACCTTGCCGCGCTGAAGCGTTCCGAGGCCGGGCAGATCGGTCGTCTCGAGCGGGTGCCGGAGCTGTTCGAAGAGCACGTTCCTGTCGGTCATGGGCGGTTCCTCCATTTTACGGAATTCGTACGGGGCGATCGGGGGACTGTCAATGGCGGCGAGGTCCTACCCGGTGACCAGCCAGGCGTCCCTGTTCTCCTTCAGGGAGTCGGCCAGGTCGAGGAGCGAGTCGACCTGCAAGGGGCTCAGGTTCAGGCGATAGAAGAGGGGCTCGCCCATGGCCGTGGTGCGGCGCTGCTCGACGCCGATGCCGGCATGGGCGAGCAGGATGTCGGTCACGCGGACCACGGTCGCCATCTGGAGCGTGTCCGTGGACTGATCGGGGCGGTGATGGTGCAGCAGGGCGTCGACGATGACCCGCGGCAGGCCCCAGCGGGAGCAGACATGTGCTCCGACGCGCGCGTGGTAGTCCTCGACGAGAGCCCGCACGGCATGAAGCGGCATGGCCCCGCCTTTCTTCACGAGCTCTCCCTGGTTGCCCACGATGCCCAGGATGATGGCCTCGCCCATGTCGTGGAGCAGGCCGCACAGGTAGGCGAGGTCGGTCTCGTAGCGCAGATGCTGGCAGATCTGGCGCGACAGGATGCCGCCGGCCTGGCTGGCCTCCAGGAGCTCCCGCATGCGCTCCGAGTAGCCCGGGACGCGGAAGATGCGGGTCTGGGCCACGAGCTGGAACGCCACGTCGCGCACCTCCGCGAGCCCCAGGCGCACGATGGCGCCGCGCAGGGAGCAGCTGCTCGTGCCGCGGCTGTAGAACGCGGAGTTCGCGACCGACATGATGCGCGCCGCGATGGACGGATCGCGCGTGACGGCCATTTCCACGTCGCGGATTGAGACATCGGGCTTGTTGGCGATCTCGGACAGGGAGATGGCGACCTCGGGGAGCATGGGGATGTTGTACGATTGGGACTCGATGGCGCGCTTCACCGCGAAGGCCATGCCCTGCGTGGTCGTCTGTTCGTCTTCGATGGGCCGCTCGAGCGTTTCCTCGTTGATTTCGATCATGCCCTTTCCGAAAGACTGAGGGCGCGCTGCGTTCTTCGGATCGGGTTTCATATCAATCCAAAACAATCGGCTCGGCGAGCCCCGACTTGAGGGGACGGGGCAGGTCCTCCTCGCCTCCCCGTTTTCCCGCAGACTGTCCACGCCCGTAGACAGAGCGCGGATTGTTCCTGGTGATAATCCCAATGAAAATCAAATGTTGCAACGCAACTCTCAGGTGGTACGGGAATTGTATCTCTATCGATCGGTACAATGCTTTCCATTGCTCAACAGGTCATCGGAAAAGTTGTCCGTTTGTCCGTCCTGAGGTGGCTCCTGCTGAGCCTCGGGGGCGCCTGTTTTGCCGCCTGGGCCGCGCTGTTCATCCTCAAGACCTCGTTCGTCGGGCTCGACGGCCGCAAGTGCTACTGCCTCTTCGACGACGCCATGATCTCCATGCGCTACGCGTGGAACCTGTCCCACGGCAACGGTCTGGTCTGGAACCCGGGCGAGCGCGTGGAGGGATTCACGAACCTGCTCATGACTCTCGTGATGTCCCTTGCCACCCTGTGTTTCGACAAGTGCCGGGCCGTGGTCGCCGTCCAGATTCTGGGTGCTGCTCTCATGCTCGTGACCGCGGTCTTCTCGGTCAGGATTGGCGAGCGAATCCTCGCGGAGCGCGGCGTTTCGAGCCCGGTCTTCTATCCCCTTCTCTTCTTCGCCGCTCCGCTCGTGTACTACCCGCTGTGCTACTGGACGCTCGTGGGCATGGAGACCGGCCTGATCGCCGCCCTGACCGGCCTGTCCCTCTGGATCGCCCTGAGGTCGAGCGGGCGCCCCGAGCTCACGCCGTCTCTTCCCGTGGCGGTCGGTCTCCTCTTTCTGGTCCGGCCGGACACCGCGATCCCCATCGCCCTCATCCTTATCCACCGGTGCTCCTCGATCGCCCTGGCAAAGGGCTCCTTGAGGACCATGGGCAAGGAAGCGGTCATCGCGCTCGCGTTCGCCGCCGGAGTCTCGATATTTCGTCTGGTCTACTACGACAGCCTGTTACCGAACACATACACCCTCAAGGTTTCGGGGTTCCCGCTCGACCTCAGAATCCACAACGGCATGTTCTACCTGAGGCCGTTCTGGGAGATGTCCTTGCCGCTCGTGGTCCTGGCCACGGCAATCGCGGCGATCAACGCCAGACGGTCCACGTCCCTCGTCCTGCTCGTCGTCCTCTCGATGATCGGCTGCCAAATCTGTGTGGGCGGCGACGCCTTCGGGATGTGGAGAATGCTCGCTCCCTACGTGCCCCTGCTGTTCGTCCTGACCGTATCCGGCCTGGCGTGCGCGTTCGCCCGGCTCTCGGCCGGGGTCGATCCGCGCCTGCCGTGGTCCGTCAAGGCCGCCTTGGCCGTCTTCCAAAGGCTCGTCGTGCTCGCCGTCTTCGCGTGGACCGCCGTGCATGCGGAAAGAAGGTTCGCCGACGAGTTCTTCTTGAAAACACCGCCGAGTTACATGCGGGAGCATGCGTCCTATGCCCGCGCCGGGATGATGCTGCGGGAAATCACGACACCCACCGCGTCGGTGGGCGTCACCTGGGCCGGCGCCATCCCGTACTTTTCCGAGCGCCGCGGCGTGGACTTCCTGGGCAAGTCGGACAAGCACATCGCGCACCTCAAGCCGAAGCTCAAAGCGCGTCACGGCCGGGTCAGCACGTACACTCCCGGCCACATGAAATACGCTCTCCGCTATTCCATCGTGAAGCAGGCTCCCACCTACGTCGGGGTGGCGAAATGGGGCAGGCACGATCTCACCCGATACGTCAACGACCACTACGAACGCGTGGTGTACAAGAGGGAGGTCTTTTATCTGCTCAAGGGATCGCCCGACGTGCTGTGGGACAAGCTCTCGCGCCCCTCGCGAGAGAAAGGCCGCAAGCGGTGACGAAGGGAAACAGACGAAGGGAAAACGAAGGGAAACTCGTTGAGGCAGCCGGAGAACGGCTGTAGAATCGGATCCAGACTCATTCGGAGCATCAATCGGGAGGTGGAGATGGCACGCATCGCTTTTCTCGTTGTGACCCTGGCGCTCGCACTGGCCGTGGCGCCCACGGCGCGAGCCGAGGACCAGACCCAGGAGGCCGCTCCTGCCACGGCTCCTGCTCCCGCGGCCATTCCGGACGCATCGTTCCGCGCCATGAAGGACCACGTCGTGAAGCTCGGCTTGCAGGACGGCGCGGAGATCGACGGGCGCCTCATCGCGTTCGAGGCGCAATCGGTCACGCTCGTGGTGTTCCCGACGAATGAGGTCATCACCTTCGAGAGGAAGGGAGTGGTCAGCCTGCGCGCCGTGGAACCCGTGGCCGCTCCGGCCCCGATCCCGGCCGCCGGTCCTGCTCCAGTGGCGTCGGCCCAAGAGCCCATCGCCCCTGCGGCGGTGATGGAGCGGCATTTCGCGGTCAACATCGGCATCCCGCCGGAGCTCGCGATCGATCTGGATTACGGCTATTTCTACGCGTTCGGCGACGTGTCGATCGTGTTCCCGGCCGCGACGGACGGCGACTGGGTGCCCATGTCGTTCGGCATGGGAGTGAACTTCCCGCCCGCCTCGAACAAGAGCTGGAAGCTCGA
This sequence comes from Deltaproteobacteria bacterium, assembly GCA_028713995.1. Classification (GTDB taxonomy): domain Bacteria; phylum Myxococcota_A; class Polyangia; order JAAYKL01; family JAAYKL01; genus JAQTNF01. Next base: position 21,677 of record JAQTNF010000080.1, read on the forward strand.
GGTCTTCGCCCAGTACTCGCCCATGCGAGAAGGCTCCGAAGAATGGATCCACGCCTTCGGCGTCGGCCTGGGCGTCCACTACACGGCGGACAGCGGACTCACGTTCGGCTTCAAGACGCCCATCTTCGGCTACTCGGCAAAAAGCGGCTCGTACAGTGACTCAGGGGGATCGTCGGGCGAGGCGGTCGCCATGTACTACCTCGCGTCGGGCGTGGGGCTGCCTCTGGCCTCGCTCGGGTACAGGTTCTAGCGTTGCTCAAGGAATCTGCGTGATGAGCCGTTCGGAGGCTGCCATGAAGGAATGCTCCCAAAAGAATAATTCAGCGCAATGCACCTGCACCTATGAGCCATGCCCCAGAAAAGGCTTCTGCTGTGAATGCCTGACCTATCACCGCCGCAACGGCGAGATTCCGGCCTGCTATTTCGACGCCCGGACCGAGCGGACGTATGATCGGTCCGTCGCGAATTTCATCCGGGCACACAAGGGAACAAAGTGAGGGACAAGGTGCCGTCCGTTCATTGGGGGGCATATGTCCCGAGGAGGAAAAAATGGAACCTGTGAATCTATCGAGGACCGCCGTCGCCGCTCTTTGTCTCTTCACCGGCCTGGGCGCCGCCACCTGTTCCGGAGACGATGACGGATCGAGTTGCATGGTGAACGGCGCCGAGTGCGCCGTCGCCTGCGACGAGAACGTGGGCTGCGTGGCGTGCCTGCACGACGGCGACTGCGGAGCCGCGGCGGCTATCTGCGTCGCGGGCCAGTGCGAGCAGTGCGGCTCGAACGGGGACTGCGGAGCGGGCCAGGCGTGCTACCCTCGGGATCACGAGTGCGAGGTCGCCTGTGAGACCGGCGGCGAGTGTCAGGATAACCATGCTCCGCTGTGCAACCCGGAGACCGGCGCCTGCGTCGGTTGCGTGATCGACGCGGATTGCGCGGGCGACCAGCCGATCTGCTCGCCGGTCGACGGTCAGTGCGCCGCGTGCGCGGCCAACGAGCATTGCCCGGCGACCGCCCCGATCTGCGACGTGGAGGGCGGCGTCTGCCGGCAGTGCCTCGTCGACGGCCAGTGCGCCCCGGGCGAGGTCTGCGAGGACCATCACTGCCGCACCGCCTGCCTTTCGGACGACGACTGCGGCGCCGCGAGTCCCCTGTGCGACCCGAAGCGACGCGACTGCGTGGAGTGCCTGGGGAACGAGCATTGCCCGACGACCGAGCCGGTCTGCGGGGAGAACGGCGAGTGCGTGGGCTGCACCGGGGACGACGACTGCCCCGCGGGAACCCCGGTGTGCAAGGGCGAAACCTGCGTCGAATGCAGGAACGACGACGGCTGCACCGACGCGGCGCGACCCAAGTGCAAGGGCGGCGCCTGCGTTGCCGGTTGACGTTTCCCCGCCCCGCTCGTGCTTGACCCCCAAGGAGCGCTCTGACAGACTCGCCGCGTTGCTCATTGTCAAAATCCGGAGCTGTTCGAGGGCAAGGGCGAGCGCACGAGCGCCTGCCCGGGAAGCCGGTGGAGAAACCGGCGCGGCCCCCGCCACTGTGACCGGGGACGAAAGCAGGAGCGAGCCACTGGGCGCGCCCGATTCCAAGAGAGTCGGCCGCCTGGGAAGGACCTGCCGGTAGGACGATCCGGGAGCCAGGAGACCTGCCCGAACAGCGCCTCG
>JAQTNF010000081.1 GCA_028713995.1 Deltaproteobacteria bacterium
GTTCTCCTTGAGCTTGGCGATCTCCTGGTCCTTGCGGGCCGCGTCCTCTTTCAGGCGGGCGAGCTCGTCGTTGTCGACGCCTGCATCCTGCGCCATTGCCGCAGCCGGAAGGAGGAGCGCGACGAGCAGGGATGCAAGTGTCGCCTCCGATCTTGCGACGTCGCTCGTGGCCGCAACCCAACTGCACATGGGCTCCTCTCCTTCCCTCCAGTAAGAACCAATTCAATCTGAATGTTTTCTATAGTATCATCATACCCAAGAAATATCACGAGTCCCTTGATGCGATTTCCGTCGGCGCCTGGGAGCATCCATTGAGAACAATGATTGTATTGCTCGTCGTCACGGCGCTCGCCGGCCGGGCGCGTGCCGATGACGGGGGGCTTCCGGCCGCGAGCGTGGGCGGTGCCGGTGCGGCGCCGGCGGATACAGAGACCGGCGTCGCCATGACGGGCGTCGTGGACGAAGCAGTGCGCAAGCTCGCCGAGGCGCGCAACGCCGAGGCACGCAAGCTCATGCGCAAGAAGGACTTTCCGGGTGCGCTCGAGAGGCTCAAGGACGCCTATGAGCTCGATCCGTCGAGCGCCGAGATCGCGGGCAATCTGGCTTACATCTATGCGCTGCTCGGCAACAACGCCGAGGCCGAGAGGCTCTACCGCGAGGCGCTGGCGCTGGAGCCCGACCGCTTCGTCACGTACTTGAACCTCGCGGATCTGCTCGGCCGGAAAGCCGAGGCTCCCGAGCGGCTCGCCGAGGCCGCGACCCTGCTCGGGAAGGCGCGCGAGCTGCGCGGCAACCAGCCCAAGGTCATCCTGCGCCAGGCGCGCGTGGCCACGTTGCGCGGGCTTTTCGCCGACGCCGAGCGCTTCTACCAGGAGTACCTGGCGCGTCAGAAGGCCGACGACGCGCTGCGCGTGGAGATCGGCGACTTCTACCGTGACCTGGGGCGCGAGGACGAGGCCTTGTCGTGGTACCGGCAGGTGAGCGACGCGGACGATATCGGACAGGAGGCGGCCAAGCGCATCTTCGAGCTGGAGGTGGAGCGCCAGGCGCGCAGCTTCGGGTGGACGCGCAAGCCCGAGGCCGTGCCGGACCAGGCCCGGCTGCTTGCCACGCGCGGCCGCATCGAGCTCAACCAGGGCCGGCTCGACGAGGCCGAGCGGCTGCTGCGCCAGGCGCTCTCCCTGGCGCCGGGGTTCGCCATGGCCCACGCGGATCTGGGCGACCTCGAGCGCAGGCGCGGCCGCGAGACCGAGGCCGAGCTCTGCGACCTGCGCGCGCTCGCCCTCGACCACGGCAACGCGGAGTTCCACGCGCGCCTGGCCGATCTCTACCTCACGGGCACCGCGCACCGCGCGCCCGAGGCGGCCCTGTTCTTCGCGCGCGCGCTCGACCTGCGGCCCGACTGGACCGATCTCAACCTCAAGCTGGCGCTCGCCCTGCGCGAGGCCGGCGATCTGCCGCGCGCGCTCCTGCACGTGAACCGATTCCTGGCCGCGGCCTCGGGCGGCGCGGACCGGGATCGGGCCGTGGCGCTCAAGGGCGCGATCGAGGAGCTTTTGCCGCCGGGCCAGGCCAAGGGCGCGGCCGTGACTGGCGAGCCAGGTCGTAAGAGTGACCGGGCCAATCCCACGCTCGTGGACGCCTTGAGCCGGGCCAGGGCCAGGCTCGCGCGCGGCGAGCCGGACGGCGCCATGGCGGAGCTGCGCAGGCTGGCGGACGCCGAGCGCGGCGCGGAGGTCCTCAACCTCGAGGCACGCATCCTCTACTCGGTCGGCCGGCTCGACGAGGCCGCGGCGGCGCTGGCCGAATCGCTCGAGCGGGACGGCGCACAGGCCGACGTCCACGAGCAGCTGGGTGTGATCCTGGCCGGCAAGGGCGAGCGGCAGCGGGCCAGGATGCAGCTCGAGCGGGCCGAGCAGCTCGGGAATCTCTCGGCCGTGTTCCACATGGCGCGGCTCGACACGGGGGATCGCAAGGCCGGGCTCCTGTCGTGGACGCGCGACGCGTTCGAGGTGGGCGCTCTTCTCGCGGCCCGCTCTAGGCTCGCCCGCTTCCTCGCGCAGGGTTCCACGTCGGTCCACCTCGACGAGGCCCGCGCGCTCAGGGAGACCGTGGCCGACAGGCTGCTCTCCGTGGCCGCAGCCGGGTCCGTGCTGCTCCTGCTCGCGGCGTGCGCGGTCGCGTTCGCGGCTCACAGACGGATCGGCGGCAGGGATCTCGCCCACCTCGTGGCGCGGCACCCCGAGGCCGGTCCCGAGGTACAGCGCGTGCTGTCCGCGATCCGCCATGAGGTGCTCAAGCACAACACCATGGCCCTCGCCGGGCTCGTGGAGGCGGTGGAGCGCGGCGATCCGGACGCGGGCGACAAGGCCGCGTTCGTGCGCATGGCCCTGCTCGGTGACGGCAAGGCCGACGCGGTCGTCGCGCGGCTCGCACAGTATGCGGCCAGGCTCGAGAAGACCGGCAAGGCCCACGGCGTGCGCCTCAACCTGCGGCGCAACGACGCGGCCATGTCGGCGCTGCTTCGGGGATTTGCGCTGCTCGAGCAGGCGGCGCCCCTGCTCGACGGGGTGCAGCGCCTCTCGCGTCCGGAGCGGGAAGGGCTCGCGCGCATGCTCAAGGAGGCCGCGCGCCTGCTCAACTCCGAGGGCTACGAGGCCGTGCGTGATCTGCTCGACCGCCTGCGCATCCTGGAGATCGACCGGCCGCTGCTCGAATCGATCTTCGAGCGAACGAGGCGCGAGCCCGCCTTCGTCGCGGTGCGCTTCGCGCCGCTCGCGATCGACATCCGCGTCGACATGCCCTGCGGTGCGCTCATCCCCAGGCAGGCGTTCGAGGACATCGCGGCCAACCTGGTGCGCAACGCGATCCAGTCGTCGCTCACAGGTGGCGGCGGCGAGGTGGCGGTGGGAATGGGCCTTGAGGGCGAGACCGATCCGATCACGGGCCTCGAGCGCGTGGTGCTGCTCGTCAAGGACCGTTCGCCGCGGGAGCTCACGGCGGACATGCTGCGCGGCCGAGACATCGCGGACGGGCTCGGCCTGACAGTTGATCTCGTGTCGCGCTTCGAGGGGACCATCGACGTGGTGCCGGGCATGGGCGGCTGGGCAAAGGCCGTGGCCGTCAAGCTGCCGAGAGCCTACGGCAAGGACGGGGCGAGGTGATTGCATGACGCCGACCGTGCTCATCGTGGAGGACGGGGACGAGTACCTCGGGAGCCTGCGCCGCTTCGTGCCGGGGCCCAGGTACATGCAGGCCCATTCCGGCGCGCAGGCGCTCGAGCTTCTGGCGCGCGAGAAGGTCGATCTTGTGTACCTCGACATGCGGTTCGACCGTATCCCCGAGGCGGATCTGCTCGGAGATCGCGCGGTGGCGACCCGTGAGGCGAACGGCGATCCGGCGCGGGCCCTGCGCCATTTGCAGACGAACCAGGGACTCTACATCCTCGACGCCTTGCGCGCCGCGGGCCACGGCCGCATGCCGATCGTGTTGTCTTACGACTTCTCGCGCGAGGCGCGCCGCTTCGAGCGCCTGGCAGCGATCTACCCAGGCTTGTGCTGGGTGCCGGACGCGGTCACGCCCGAGCGCGTGAGGGAGCTCATCTTCGGGGCGTTCGAGAGCGGCGCAAAACCCGCGGACAGGGTATAATGAAAGCCTTATGAAGGAGGAGAGAACATGATGAGATTTGTTTTGGTGTTGGTGCTTCTGGCCGCGGGGTGCGGCGATCAGGCGCCTCCGGTCATCGACGCGGGCGGCACGAGTGACGCGGACGGAGATACGGACGGAGATACGGACGGAGATACGGACGGAGATACGGACGGTGATACCGACGGTGATACCGACGGCGACACGGACTCGGACGAGGACGGCGACTCGGACTTCGTGGGCGACTGCACGGGCGAATGGGACTGCTCGGGCTTCCCGTGCCTATCCGTGCCTCCGGGTCCGGGCGGGTATCCCACGTGCGTCATCCCGGTCGAGCCGGCCACCAAGCCGAGCGAGAACCCGAGCATGGACGAGTGCACCAACTCGTCCGACTGCAAGGACGGCTGCGGTTGCTACCTGCTCCAGATCTTCGCCGGGCCCTACGCGGTCTACAACGCGTGCATCTGCGACGAGTGCAAGACCGACGCGGACTGCCCGCAGCCCAAGCAGCAGCTCTGCGCGCCGGGCGGGGCATGGGGCGCGCCCAAGAACCACTGCGTGTTCGCCGAGTGCAAGACGCACAAGGACTGCGTCACGGGCGACGGCCAGGCCGGCTATTGCATCCCGGCGCTCAACAAGTGCGCCGGCATCGATCCCTTGCCCATCACGGGCAAGTACTGCCACTTCGCCGACGATCCCTGCTGGACCGACGAGGACTGCGACGCGAGCTCCGGCCAGGTCTGCATCCCGGACGGCAAGGGCACGGGCTTCAAGTGCGACTACCTGGCCTGCCCCGAGACCCTGTAATCCATCGGCCTGCTCGGGGGGGGGGGGGGCTGCCTGCGACGGGTCCTGTCGCCGGCCTGCCCGGGGTTCCTCCGGAAGGAGCGGGCCCCTCCTCCCGAGCAGGCCGATGGACCACCCAGACTATGGCGCGTTGAGCGTCCCGCCCAGCCAGTGCGCGACCGCGACGGATTCGAGCGTGTGGGTGACAGCGTGCGAGCGCTCCGGTACGAACGCGATGTCCGTGGTCCCTGAGCCGACAATCTCGAACGTGAGCGTGCCAACGACGGCGCCGGACCCCAGATCGACGGACGTCTCGAAGTCGCCGCTGCGCGAGATCCCGAACACGCCTCCTTCCGCGTTGGGCCCGCCCTTGGCGATCACCTGGGCCTTGCCGCCTTCGAGCGCATCGCCCGGCGCGGCGCTCCTCAAGGCGCAGACCTTGGTGTCGAACACGAGCCGGCCCGCCGCGCCGTAGACCTGCTTAAGCCCGCTCGCCAGGACCTTCAGCGTGAAGGTCCTGGCCGCGGGACTCTCGGATTCGAGCTCGAGCCACACGTCGCCCGCCTTGCCCGGGCCCTCGGCCTCGAAGCCGAACGCGCCGCCCGCGTCCGCTGATTTGTCCTCCACATGGTAGCAGCCGGTCATGCACGCCACGAGCGCGGCGGACGCGAGGAGAACGAGGACCTTTCGCGCGCGCTCAGTCATTGATGGTCCCCTTTTCCCCGAAGTTCTTCGTCACCTCGGCCATGTCGTCCGCGTCCGTCTTCCCGTCGCGGTTGAAGTCCGCGTCCCCATAGTAGTTGTATGCGGTCTCGCTCGTGAAGTCGCCGCCCATGGCCCACGCCGCGTACACGAAGTCGAGCCCGTCCACCTCGTTCGAGCCGTCCACGTCGCCCGCGAGCGCCGGGAGCTTGTCGCCCCAGATCCACGCGGCCTTGTCCACCTTGAGCGCGCGCGGCGGCGCGTCGAGCGCGAGCGTCGCGTCCGCGATCCTGCCGTCGAACTCCACGCGGAACCTGCGCGGCTCCTCCTCCTCGCCGACCCACACCTCCACCTCGATCGGCAGGTCGTAGACCGTGTCCGAATCCTGGATCTGTTCGATGCGCACGCGTGCCGTGCTCTTCTCGCCCTCGCCGCCGAACTCGGCCGCGAAGCGGTACACGGGATAGCCCGTGCCGTAGACCCACTGATCGAAAAACGGGGCGAGGTCGAGGCCGGACATCTGCTTGAGCTCCGCCGCGAGCGCGGGCACGTCCATGACCGCGCGGGTCTTTTCCCAGCCGTAGTCCTCCGCGAGCTTGGAGAGCCCGGCGAAGAAGACCTCGTCGCCGAGGAGCCACTCAAGCATGCGCACCACGTGCGCGCCCTTGTCGTAGGTGAGCAGGGAATAGAGGTTCAAGTCGTCCGTGTAGATTTTCTCGCCCGTGATGGGCACCTCGTTTCCGGGCGGCACGGTGAGCGCGAAATAGCGGAAATAATATTCGTACAAATAATTCTGATTGCGCGCGGGCCACACCTCGTAGCCGTACAGCCGAGAGGAGTACTCGGCGAAGCCCTCGGAGAGCCAGGGCGACCACGTGTCGCCGTTGCGGATCATGTTGCCCCACCAGGAGTGCCCGATCTCGTGCGAGAAGACGCTCTCGGACATGACGCCGGCCGGGTCGGCGTTGAGCGCGCCCGCGTAGTAGAACGTAGCGGACTGCGGGCCCACGGCGCCGCCGATGCCGAGCTCGTCCCCGGTCTGCACGACGTCCTGCTTGTCGTAAAGGTACGGCGAGAACCTCGCGCTGAAAAGGTCGATGATGTCGGCCGCGATGTCGGCCCACTTCTGGCCGTACGCGGTCGTGCCGGTGTGGATGTACGCCTTGACCGGCTTGCCGTCCTTTGTCTCGGACTCGAAGATGTCGAACGGGCCGTACGCGAAGCTCACGCCGTCCGCGGCGAAGCGGCCCTTGAAGTGGTGCACCATGCCCTCGGACGTGCTCTCCCGGTTCACGTAGTCGCTCGTGGACACGGTCACGTTGCCGGGCCGCGTCACCACGTCGAGATCGACCTTGCCCGATGTATAGAAGTCCTTGTAGTCGTAGGCGGCCTTCATGGGCACCCACATGGGGGTGATGAAGAACACGAAGTTGGCCTCCATGGCGCAGAACGCCATGCCGAAGTACGGATCCGGGGAGCAGTCGGGCGCGCCCTGCATGGAGAAGCGCACTGTGGTCTCCTCGCCGGCCGCGAGCGGCGCGGGCAGGGCGACCGAGATCATGCCGTAGTCAGCGTCGAGCACGAAATCGAGCGGGTTTCCCTGGCCGTCGTCCACGGCGGGCTCGCCGGCCGGCACGAAAGTGAACAGGGCCTCGGACACTCCCTCCTCAAGCGCCGCGATGCGCAAGGTGATCGTGGCCGCGACGGTCTGGCTCGGCACGTCGGGCGCGACCTTGATGTCCGTATGCACGATGTCGATGGGGTTCTGGGCGGTCAATGCCCGGAGCCGTGCGAGCGCCGCGGATCTCATGAGCCGCGAGCGTTCCGCGTCGGCGCGCAGGCTTTTCGCCGCCTCAAAGGCCGACACGCGCACACGCGCCTCAGCCAGCGGATCGATGAGGGGCTTGTCCGCATCCGCCGCCCCGGAAGCGAGCAGCGCCGCGAGCAGCGCCGGCCACGTGAGCATCGTCCTCGCACGGGAGCTTTCGAGCACGGGCGCACCCCCTTCCTCGGACTTTCGTCCCTTGGGTCCCCGCCTCCCCATCAGCTCCGAGGAGCAAGATGCGCGCCAGTCACTGTGGCCGGTACAGGCTCGAACGCTCCTACAGACTCATCCCGAACCCCAGCCAGGCGAAGATCAGGAACAGGATTGTCACGGCCAGCAGGACTGCGGGCGGCGCGGTGTGGAACCTCGAAGCATCGAATCTCACCCTGCAAACGGAGCTCGTCATGGCTTTCTCCTTTTCTACAAAAACAATCCCAAACATGCCTCGGACGACTCTGATGCCAGGATGCGAAGCATAGGGCGTGCCAGTGTCTCAAGTGTTTATAATTCAAGAGCTAAACGGATTTTGTCCGGATTGACAGGGTTGAGGAATATCTACGAATCGAAGACCCATGAAGCGTTTCCAAGCATGGGCCGGGTATTTGTGGACAGTGATGTTGAAGATTATGATCACCGCGAATATCTCATTGCAGATGTGAAAATCTTCTCCGCTATTCTGGTGACGTTTGTTCCTTTGGACGGCATCCTCCCAAGCGCGCCACCTGCGATCCGATCATCATTAGTATGACAAGAACTCGCGGGGAAAGCGCTCGTGCAGCCATCTCGGCGAATTCTCCAGAGAGTCCCGATTCCATCGGAGAGGCACGCATCGAAACTGGCATCCATCCTGCATTCATTGTGCGGCCACAGTGAAAGGACAAAGGAGGCAGATCGTGAGCGAAAACCAGAAGGGAACCACTGTTGTGAAGTGTCCGGAGCCGTTCGTGCCGCTGTTCAGCGCAGCGGAGAAGATCATGGAGTCTTTCTTTGCCGATCTGAAGAGGGATCCGGCCAAGGGGGACATCGAGATCAGCGGGGTGCGCTACCTGCTGGTGCGAACGGACTCCCTCGCGATCGAGCTGCACGAGGAGCTGCGCAAGACGTTCGGCGAGGCCGGCGCCCGGCAGATCCGCTACAAGCTGGCAAAGGCGTGCGGCATGCGCGACGCCAGGATGTTCCACGAGCGTCTCAAGGTCACCGATCCGACCATGAAGCTCGCCCTCGGGCCGGTCCACTTCGCCCACGTGGGATGGGCCTCGGTCGACATCTTCCCCGAGAGCGCGCCCCAGACGAACGAGGACTATTTCCTGGCCTACTGCCACCCGTTCTCGTTCGAGTCCGACTCGTATCTCGAGAACGGGCTCAAGGCAGACCAGCCCGTGTGCCACATGAACGCGGGCTACAGCGCGGGCTGGTGCCAGGTCAGTTACGGCATCGAGCTCAAGGCCGAGGAGCTCACGTGCCGCGCCAAGGGCGACGAGAAGTGCATCTTCGCCATGGCGCATCCCAGGAACTTCGACCGGCTGGTCAGGCAGTACAAGGAGAAGACCGGGCTCGCCTAGGCGGACGCGTCTTGCGTGACGAGGAGAGGACATGACCTTGGACAACAAAGGGAACGACAGCGCGCGGGACGAGCGCCAGCGCCTGCGCGACAGGATTGCCGACCTGGAGCTGAGCCTCAAGCGGACCACGGAGGGGTTGCAGTTCCAGCAGATGATCATGAAGACCTTCACCTCCCTCGCGCTCACGGACAAGGGGGCCATCTGCGACACGATCATCTCGCTCGTCGCGAGCCACCTGGAAGTGGCGCACGGGGGGGCGATGCTCCTCGATATGGAGAGCGGCTCCGTGGTCGTGGCCGGGCAGCAGGGCTTTTCCCAGCCCCGCGAGCTCGACGGGGCCGGAGCCGGGCGGCTCTGGGCGTCGGTGATGGAGGAGCGCATCGCGCGCATCATCCCCGGCGCGGAGGTCGCGCGCCTGTGGCCCGGCCGTCCGCAGGCGCTCGCCGGCGGCGTCGCGGCGGTGGCCATCGACGTGCGCGAACGGACGGTGGGCCTCCTGTTCGTGGCCCAGAAGCGGTCGGGCGACGACTTCGTGGCGGAGGACCTCCACTTCATGAACACGGCCTCGGGCATCGCCGCCATGGCGCTCACGAGCGCCGAGGCCATCACGGCCCAGCAGGAGCTGTTTCGGGACGTGGAGACGCAGGCCGCACAGGCGCAGCGCGAGGCGCAGGAGAAGGAGAAGGCCCTCAAGGAGCTCGACCAGAAGCTCGAGATCATCGGGCGGCAGCAGCTCGCCATCCAGGAGCTGTCCACGCCGATCCTCCAGCTCTGGGACAACGTGCTCGCGCTGCCGGTCATCGGGGTCGTCGACTCCAAGCGCAGCGCGGACATCATGGAGCGACTCCTGTCCGAGATCACCATCAAGCAGTCGAGGTTCGTCATCCTCGACATCACGGGCGTCGAGGTCGTGGACACCAAGACGGCGGACCACTTCATCAAGGTCATCAAGGCGGCCGAGCTGCTCGGCACGAGGTGCATCCTGACCGGCATCCGGCCCGCCGTCGCCCAGACGCTCGTCGAGATCGGCGTGGATCTGTCGTCGATCATCACGCTGCGAAACCTTCAGGACGGCCTGCGCGAGTGCCTGCGCCAGATGGCCGAGCACGAGGAGGCCGCCCGGGCGGTTCGCTGACGGCGGAGGCGCGTGTGACCGAGACCTTCAGAATCCCCATCATCAAGCTGAAGGACAACCTGATCGTCTCGATCCAGGGATCGCTCGGCGACCGGCTCGTCATCCAGCTCAAGGAGGACATCACGAGCGCCATCGAGCGCGGCGGGGTCCGCGGCCTGGTCATCGATCTCTCGGGCATCGACGTGATGGACAGCTTCATCTCGCGCGCCATCCGGGACATCGGGCTCGTCGCGCGGCTGATGGGCGTCCGGGCGGTCATCTCGGGAATGGAGCCCATGGTCGCCATGACGCTCGTCGAGATGGGGATGGGCCTCGAGAGCGTGAAGGCCGCGCTCAACCTCGAGGCCGCGCTCGACATGCTGGCCAGGGACGCCCCGCGGCCGCTTGAGGGGTTCGGCGGGAAGGGACGCGGATGAGCCAGCTCGAGACCGAGGTGCTCGGCGCCCTGCGCGTCGCACTGAGCGATATCATCGCGAAGTCGGTCTACCAGCTGGGTCTGTCGTGGTCGAAGGTCGACACGCACAGGATGGGGCCGGGTGACGGGAGCCGCCTGCTTGCCGAGCTCGAGAAGGGCATCCGGATCTACGCGAGGGATCCGGCGAAACGCGACGCCTGCGTGCGCCGGCTCACCGAGTTGCTCAAGGACGGAGCGGCCCCGCGGGCCGAGCCCGATCGGCGGCTCGTGGTGTCCGTCGACGAGGAGTCCGACATCGTGACCGCGCGCGGCATGGGGCGCGATCTGTGCCGCGAGCTGGGGTTCTCCATGTCGGTGCAGGTCAAGGTCGCGACGGCCATCTCGGAGCTGGCCCGGAACATCGTGCAGTACGCCGGGCGCGGCCGCATCACGATCACGGCCCTCCTCAACGGCAGGCGCGGCATCGAGATCACGGCGTACGACGAGGGCCCTGGCATCCCGAACATGGACGAGATCCTGAACCGCAAGTACCGCTCCACGCGTGGCATGGGCATGGGGCTCGTCGGGACGAGAAATCTCATGGACGAGTTCGAGGTCCGGACTGGGCCCCGCGAGGGCACTGTGATCCGCGTGCGGAAGTACCTGTCATGACCCTCCACATCGGCTCCGCGCAGCGCGCGCTCATGGGCCAGTCCGTGTGCGGCGACGCGCTCCTCGTCATCCCCGGGGAGCGCACGACGATCGTCCTCGCCGACGGGCTCGGCCACGGTCCTTTGGCCGCGGAGGCCTCGGCGGCCCTGTGCGCCTTCGTCGAGGCGCACGTGACGGACTGCCTCGAGGACGTCCTGCGCGGAGCCTCGCAGGCGATGGCCCACACCCGCGGCGCCGCGGGCGCGATCATGCGCATCGACGAGCGCACCCTGGCGATGGAGTTCGCCGGTATCGGGAACGTCGAGGTGCAGGCCGTGAGCGAGCGGCTCGTACGCCCTTTCTGCGTCCCAGGCATCATCGGACGGAGGCTGCGCAAGGTCCTGCGCTTCGAGTACGCCCTCGCGCCGGGGGATCTCCTGGCGCTTTACTCGGACGGCGTGTCGAGCCGGTTCGAGCTTTGCAAGTACGCGGATTGCGGGGCCAAGGACGCGGCCACGGCGATTCTCGCCGAGCACGGGAAATCCCACGACGACGCGACGTGCATCGTGGTTCGCTGCTGACGTGGCGTCGATGGTGTGCATCTTTCACATCGGCGCAAGGTTTGATCCGGTGTGGTGCCGCAAGGAGAGCGCCGCGTTCGCCGCGAGGGCAGGGTTCGACAAGGCCGCGCAGTGGGAGATCGCGATCGCGGTCAGCGAGCTTGTGACCAACGTCGTGAAGTACGCCGGGCAGGGCACGCTCACCCTGCGGCGGCTCGACGACAACGGGCGGGGCATCGAGATCGTGGTGGAAGACGACGGGCCGGGCATCACCGATCTTGAGAGCGCGATGAAGGACGGGTACTCGGAGGGGAGGATGCTCTGTGCCGACGACGTCCCGTCCCACGGGCGGGGGCTCGGCACGGGGCTCGGCGCAGTGAGGCGGATGATGGACGGCGTCTCGATGGAGAACCGGGCGGAAGGGGGCTTGAGGGTCGTCGCCGTCAAGTGGGCGTCCGCCCGTTGACGAGACCGAGGATGTCCGCCGGCAGGGGGCTTTCGATGGTGAGCGGGCGCTTCTCGAAGGGATGCACGAACGACACGGCCGCCGCATGCAGGGCCTGCCTCGGGAAGCCCGCGCGCGCCGCGAGCTCCGGGGTCATGCCCGACGCCGCATATTCGACGAAGATGGTCTCGTCCGCGTAGATCTTGTCTCCCACGATCGGGTGCCCGATGTGCGCGAGGTGCGCGCGGATCTGGTGCTGGCGTCCGGTGCGCGGCCGCGCCTCGACGAGCGCCATGTCCCCGAAGGCGCGCAGCACGCGGTATTCGGTGAGCGCGGGCAGGCCTTGCGGATCGTAGGCCATCTTCACCCGCACGACCGAGCCGCGATCCAGACCGAGCGGGACCTCGATGCGTCCCTCGGGCGGAGTGGGTACGCCGCGCACCACGGCCAGGTAGGTCTTCGACACCTCGCGCTCGAGGAACAGGATCTTGAGCGCGCGCTCGGCCTCGGGCGTCTTGCCGCACAGCACGATGCCGGACGTCTCGCTGTCGATGCGGTGGGCCAGGATCGGGCGCTTGTCGCCGTAGCGCTCGGCGAGCAGCGCGGTGAGCGTGTTGCGGTGGTAGCGTGCCGTGGGGTGCACGGGCAGCCCCGCGGGCTTGTCCACGGCCAGGATCTGCTCGTCCTCGTACACCACGCCGAATGAGCGCGGCGTGTCCGGCTCCACGGGCGCGGGGCGGAAGAGGGTGATGCGCTCGCCCTCGGCAAGGACGCGGTTGGGCTTGATTGGCCTGCCCGAATCGTCGATCGCCGCGCGCCGCAGGATGTGCTGCACGCGCGTGCGCGACAACCTCGGGATCCGCGCCGCCACGAAGCGATCCGCGCGCCAGCCCGCGTGCTCGCGGCCCACGACCAGGTCGAGGGCCATCCACTCGGGATCGATGCCATCCGGGCGGTCGTCCATGCGCGCAAGCTAGCAGAGCCCGGGCCCGCGGGCCAGATGTAAACCCGGTTGGCTGTTTGTCCGAAAGTCTGCCATAGTTATTGTAATGAAAATGCGAACGAGATGTCACCGGAGTTGGCGATGACCACGGGCGCCGGGTTTTCGGGGATGGTGATCAACGGCAGGTATGAGGTGCTGCGCCGGCTGGGCGGGGGCGCCCAGGGGCAGGTCTTCGAGGTGCGCGACAGGCTCGCGCCGGATCTCGCCCTGGCGCTCAAGACGTCGGACGGGCAGGCGCCGGGGGCGCTCCAGCGCTTCGAGTTCGCGCAGGCGGCGCGGCTCTCCCACCCGCATCTCGTGAAGGTGTTCGACCTCGGCCTCGTGACCGGCGTGGAGGGCGGGGGAGGGCCGGCCTTGGGCGCGACGTTCCACACGCAGGAGCTCGTGCGCGGCGTTCCGGCGCATCGTTGGGCGCGCGGGCTCGCGATCGAGGAACGATCCGGGCTCGTGGCGCGCGTGGGCGTGGCCGTGGCGCGGGCGCTCGCCATGCTGCACGGCCGCGGGCTCCTCCACCGCGACGTGAAGCCCTCGAACATCCTGGTCGGGGACCGGGCAACGACGGTCAAGCTCATCGACCTGGGGCTGTCGCGGCTCGCCGCGGTGCCGGACGGCCTGCGCGCGGGAACGCTCGGGTACATGGCTCCGGAGGCGCTCGCCGGTTTCGCGGACGAGCGCTCGGATCTTTACGGGCTCGGCGCCGCGATGGCCGAGTTGCTTACGGGTGTTGCGCCGCGGCCGGGAAGGCCGCTGCCCGAAGAAGCGCCGCGCAACGTGCCCGAAGGCTTATGGAAGGTGGTGGAGCGCTTGTGCGCGAGCGAGCCGGAAGAGCGGTTCGGCTCGGCCGGGGAGGCGGTCATCGCCCTGGGCCGCGCCATGGGAGCCGGGATCCTGGGGCCGGGGCGCGAGCGCGAGCTCCTCGACGCGGCGAGCGAAGCCGAGTGCGCCGAGGGGCGTGTCGCC
The DNA here is from genome assembly GCA_028713995.1 of Deltaproteobacteria bacterium. Taxonomy (GTDB): domain Bacteria; phylum Myxococcota_A; class Polyangia; order JAAYKL01; family JAAYKL01; genus JAQTNF01. Next base: position 13,669 of record JAQTNF010000081.1, read on the forward strand.
GGGCTGCGTTCCGCGGATCTGGTGGGGCGCAGGACCGAGCGCGCGCGGATTGCGGGCTGGCTCGATGAGGCGATCCGACGACCCGGCGAACGTGCGAGCGTCATGCTCGTGGCGGGTCCGCCGGGCGTGGGCAAGACGAGGCTCCTGCGCGCGGCCGTGGTCGACGCGCAGGTGCGGGCGGCATCGCGCGGGCTCGTGCCCCCGTCGGTGTTGTACGGAACGCTGCGCCACCTCGTGCGCTCTTTGGCAAAAGCGCCGGCGAGTCGGCTCGCGGCCTGGCTCGAGTCGGGCGACGCCGCAATCGCGATCGCTGCGCGCGACGCGGGCACCGGGGAGGAGCTTCCCCGCGAGATCGCCCGCTGTCTCGCGCGCGTGTCTCTGCCCGCGGTCCTCATCGTGGCGGACGCGGATCGGGATCTGTCGGTCGCGGCCTTGCGCTGGCTCGCGGACGAGCCCCGCGGCGAAGCCGGGGTCGTGCTGGCGGTGGCGGCCGAGATGCGCGACGCCCAGGCCGCCGAACGGATCGCGGGGTCGCTCGGCATCCCCTGGACGTCGATCCCGCCGCTCGGCGTCGCGGAGGAGGCCGCTCTGGTCGAGGCCGCGCTCCGCGAGAAGCCCGACGCGGGCTTCATGGAGGCGCTGCACGCGCGTACGGGCGGGCTGCCGGTGCTGACCGAGGCCGTGCTGCTCGCCGTTGCGAGCGCGGACGCCCGGGGTCCGGCGCGCGATCCGTTGCGTTTCGTGGCGTCCGAGCTCCCGAATGATGCCGCGCGCATCCTCGTCGCTGGAATCGTGGCGGGCGCCACGCCCGAGACCAGGCTCCTCGCCGAGGCGCTCGCGGTGCTCGGACGCCCGGCCGGGCTCGAGGAGGCCATGTCCGTGGCGGGGCTCAAGGACGAGGAGCGGGCGGCCGAGGCGGCGAAGAGCCTCACGCGACGTTCTTTCGTGACGCGGGACGACGACGATCGGCTCCACATGTCGGGGCTGGTCGGACAGGCGGTCGCGTCGGGCGCCGACAAGGGCTCCCTGCGCAGGATGCACTCGGCGGCGCTGCGCCTCCTGCGCGGCAAGCCGGATGCGGATCCCGCGGATGCGGCCCGGCACGCGCTCGGTGCGGGACGCAAAGCCGAGGCGCGGTCGCTTGCGAGAAGGGCGGCAGATCACCTGTGCGCAGCAGGCGATCTGGCGGGCGCCGCGGAGCACCTCACGGCGCTCCTCGGTGTCGAGTCCGGTCGCAACAAGGACCGCACGGCGGTGGAGCTCGCGCGCCTCTCCCGCCAGACAGGACGGTACGATCAAGCTCTCGCCCTGGCCGCGTCCGTTGTGGCGGGGGGCGGCCCCCTGGCGAAGCGTGCGCTGCTCGAGCAGGCCGCGGTGCTTCGTCTCGTAGGCAGGGGCGAGGAGGCGCTCTCGAGGCTCGACAGCCTCACCGGATCCGCGCAGGACACGATCGCGCTCGAGGCCCGCGCCCTCAAGGCGAGGCTGCTGCTGGACATGGGGGACAAGGACGCGGCCCGCGGCGCGCTGGGGCCGGTGCCTCCAGAGGCAAGCGCGACCCTGGTGCGCTCCGGCCTGACCACCACGGCCGGGCTCGTGGAGCTGTCTTTCGGCCGGCTCGACGAGGCCGAGGCCCTGTTCGCGGCCGGGCTCGAGGTCTCCCGCGCCGGGGGCGATCTGCTCCTGCGGGCGCGCTTCCTCGCGCTCCTCGGCATGGTGGCGCACCGCCGCGGCGCGTTCGAAAAGGCGGCCGAGCGCTATTCCGAGGCCCTGTCCATGGCCGACGAGGCGGGCGACCGGCACGGCGGCGCGACCTACGCGGTCAACCTGGCCGCCGCGTACACCGAGACGGATGACGCGGACCGGGCGCTCGCCGCGTACCGCGACGGGCTCGCCCGCCTGCGCAAGGTGGGACGTCCGATGGAGATGGCCGAGGCCCTCTCCAACTACGCCGAGCTGCTCCTTCGGCTGGGAGACCTCGAGGGCGCCGAAGCGGCTTCGGGTCGCGCCGCGGACGAGGCCGAACGCTCGGGCAGCGATGCGGCCGCGGCTCGCGCCCTGTGCGTTCGAGGCGACGTGCTCCTCACCTCGGGGGAGATCGACGCCGCGCGCGCAGCGCTCGAGCGTTCCGAGCGGCTGGCATCGCGGGCCGGCTCGGCGGGCGACTTGGCGGCCGTGAGGCAGCGGCTCGCCGCAACGTGCCTCGCATCGCGGGACGTCGAAGGGACCCTGCGATGGCTCAAGATGGCCGAGGCAGACGCCCTTGTCGCACCGATCGCGCGCCTCGAACAGTCGAGGCTCGAGCTCGAGGCGGCCATGGTGGGAGGCGGCGATCCCGCCGCGGCGCTCGGGCGGCTCGCAGCCCTTCTGCCCGGACAAGCTGAGCCGCATCGATCCGAGCAATTGCGGGCGTTCGCGTCGGCGGCGCGCGCGGCGCTTGCCCTCGGACGCGCACAAGAGGCGGACGAATGGACGGACGCGGCCCGCGAGATCGTGGAGAGGCGGCGCCGCGCCACCCCGTCCCTGCACAAGGGCGCGTGGGGCGCGTCCGGGGAGGAGCTCGCGATGACGACGAGGAATGCGGAGCGCGAGGTGCGGGGATGGGAGCGGCTGGCGCGCATCAACGCGCGCATGAACTCCGAGCAGCGCCTCCTGCGCCTGCTCGATCTCATCATGGACACGGCGGTCGACATCACGGGCGCCGAGCGCGGCTTCCTGCTCGTCGTCGACGGGAAGGGCGTCCTGCGCGTCAGGTGCGCGCGGAATCTGGACGGCGAGAAGCTCGCCGGCGACGACCGCAACCTGTCGCGCTCGGTGGCCGTGCGGGCGTTCGAGTCAGGCGAACCTGTCATCACGACCGACGCGCAGGCGGACGAGCGCTTCGCCACCCACATGAGCGTCGTCGACCTCAATTTGCGCTTTATCGTCGCGGTTCCGCTCCTCGTCAAAGGGAGGCCCACGGGCGCCATCTACGTAGACAGCCGGCGCGGGGTGCGCTTCGGCGACGAGCAGGTGCGCATGCTCGGTGCGCTCGCGGATCAGGCGGCCATCGCCATGAGCAACGCGCGTCTCATGTCGGAGAACGCGCGCCGTCAGCTGCGGATCGAGAAGCTCATGCACAGGCTCTCCGCAAGGCTTGCGTCGAGCGAGGGAGAGCTCATTCGCGTCCGCGAGGATCTGGCCCGGCGCGTGGACGATCTCGCGACGCGTTACTCCTACGATGGGATCGTCGGTCGCTCGCCTGTCATGGTGGAGGTCCTGCGGCTCATCGATCGCGTCACGGACACGGATCTGCCGGTGGTCATCCAGGGAGAGTCGGGAACGGGCAAGGAGCTCGTGGCGCGCGCCATCCACTACAACGGACCGCGAAAGGGGAAGGCGTTCGTGGCCGAGAACTGCGCGGCGATCCCCGAGACGCTCCTCGAGTCTGCGCTCTTCGGCCACGTGCGCGGCGCGTTCACAGGGGCCGTGCAGGGCAGCCGCGGGCTCCTCGTGGAGGCCGACGGCGGCACCTTGTTCCTCGACGAGGTGGGCGAGATGCCTCTTCCGATGCAGAGCAAGCTCCTGCGCGTGCTGCAGGACGGCGAGGTGCGGCCCGTGGGGGGCGCGAAGTCGGTGCACGCCGACGTGCGCATCGTGGTCGCGGGCAGCGCGGACCTGCGGCAGCTCGTGAAGGCGGGCTCCTTCCGCGAGGATCTCTACTACCGTCTGCACGTGGTCGAGGTGAGGCTGCCAAGCTTGCGCGAGCGCAAGGAGGACATCCCGCTGCTCGTCTCGCACTTCGCGGCCAAGCACGCCAAGGGAACCGCTCCGCGCTTTTCGGCGGCGGCCATGGCGGCCATCCTGGCGTATCCGTGGCCCGGCAACGTGCGCCAGCTCGAGAACGAGATCATGCGCGCGGTGGTGCTCGGCGGAGACATGGTCGACCTCGAGCAGCTCTCCGAGGAGGTCGCGGGCGGCGCGAGCCAAGTCTCCGAGGGCGGCGCGGATCTCGACATGGAGCGGCAGGTGGAGCGCCTGAAGAGGCGGCTCGTCACGCAGGCACTGAAGCGCAGCCAGGGCAACCAGACCAAGGCCGCGGCCATGCTCGGTCTGTCGCGTTACGGCTTGCAGAAGATGCTGGCGCGGTTTCGGCCGTAGGGGGGGCGTCGGTTCACTTTTTACGCAACTTCCCTCCCCGATCGGCCGATAGAGCGTGCATGGCAAGCCGCATCCGGGTCGTGGAGCCGGGCCTCGTCTACAGCGCCACACAGCGTTGCAACGACCGGCGGTTCCTGTTTCGCCCCGACCACAACCCCGCGAACCCGCTCCTGCACATCGACTGCCCTAGCGAAGCGCTCGACTCCGCGAGCCCCGTCATACCGGTGCCGAGCACGATCAACGTCATCGGCGCGAGCGCAGCGCGTTCCCTTGCGCTTCACCCGCTCAATCTCCACTGGCTCGAGGGAAACGTGAACCACCTCCACGACGGCTTCTCGACAACCCCGGAGCAGATCGGCAACGTCGCGCCCTTCTTCCGCGACTTCCTGAGCAACGTGGCCCGCGGGATAAATCGAATTCTCGAACGCACGAACCACGTATTCGGCGGTCGCTACCACATGGAGCCGTGCCTCGATCTTCCCTCGGCCGAGCAGCAGCTCGTGTACGCGCTCACCAACGCGGTCAAGGACGGGCTGGTCGAGCGCGTGTCGGAGTCGCCGTTCTTCTCCACGTACCGTCACTTGGCGTTCGGTGAGCCGCTTGCGTTCTGGCGCATCGACTGGGATGCGTACTGGCGTGCCGGCGGCCCGCGCAAGAAGAGCCACAAGCCCAAGGACTACCTGCGCTGGGACACGCTCGAGCTCACCCCGCTGCCGGGCTGGGAGAATCTCACCATTTCCCAGCGCCAGACGCGCGTGCGCAGGCTCGTCCGTGACGTCGAGGAGGAAGTTGCGGATCGGCGCCGGGCCGAAGGTTGCATCGCGGTGGGCGTGCCGCGTCTGTACGCCCTGAGCCCGTTCGAGCGCCCCAAGAGACCGCCGGACGACGACCCGCAGCCGCTGTGCCACGCGAGCGATGCGGAGTCGCGCCGTGAGTTCAAGCGCCAGTGGCGAGAAATCATGGCAGAGTACCGCAAGGCGTCGATCGACTACCGCGCCGGGTATCACGAGCGCGAGTTCCCTGAGGGCACGTACCGCCCGCCCATTGTGACGATCTACACCTCGTCGAGGTTGTAGCGGGCCAGTTACAGCCTCTTCCCGACGTCCTTCGCCGGATCGCCCTGATCCCAGCGCCGTGGTGCGTCTTGCAAGCGCCCCCGAGCGCTTTTCGGACTTGAATCGAACGCTCATCGACTCTTCAATTCCTCTGTTCCATGCCGAATCGAATGCCGGTTCACGTCAGACCGTGCCTCTGTCGTCCAGAAATGATGGGAATTATCAATGGCCTGCCGATGGAGCCGCGGAAGGATTCGGTGAGTATGAGAAACAAGAAACAAAGCGGGGGAAACAAAGTGGGGAGCCCGACAGGGCTTGCTCCGCAGCGCGAGCCGCGAAGGAGCATCGTTGCCGCGGCTGGAGCGCGGTTTCGGCCGTAAGCGGACCTCTTTACCTGCGCGTGCGGAAGATGGACCTCGCCGGTATGGCCCCGCTCAAAGCAGTGGCCACGGCCTGCGAGAGGTCGATGAGGGAGAACGGCTTTTCGAGGAACCCGCTCACGGCCTGCCCCACGAGCTCGGCCGCCTGCTCCTCGGTCCAGTAGCCGGATATGATGAGCACCTTGAGATCCGTGTCGCGCTCGCGGATGTGGCGCAGGGTTTCCGGCCCGTCCATGTGCGGCATGACCATGTCGAGCAGCACGAGATCCACGTTGCCGCCCGGCGACCCGAGGATCGAAAGCGCCTGCTCCCCGTCGCACGCCTCCGCTATTTCGTACCCGAGCTCGGACAGCATGTCGCACAGGGAGGCTCGCACGGTCTCTTCGTCGTCGACGACGAGCACTCTGCCGCTCCCGATGGCGATGCGGGCCGGGGGTGCGTCGCCTGGGAAGACGCTCGGCCGCGCCCGGGGCAGGTAGATGCGGAATGTGGAGCCCCGGCCGGGCTCGGATCCCACGTCCACGAACCCGGCGTGCTGCCGCGCGATGTTGTAGACCATGGACAGACCGAGCCCGGTTCCCTCGCCGACCGGCTTGGTCGTGAAGAACGGATCGAAGATCTTGTCGAGCATGTCGGGGTTCATGCCGACGCCCGCGTCCGAAACGCCGAGCCGGTAATATGCGGCGCGCGTGTTCCCGTCCGGGTGCCGGGCGACCGCGGGATCGTCCGGCGGTGCCGCGGTCACGCCGATGACGAGAGGCCCGCCTTGCGGCATGGCGTCCTTGGCGTTGATGCACAGGTTGAGCAGGGCCTGGGTCAGGGACGTCCCGTCGCCCTCGACGATTGCGGGCTCGTTCCCGCCCTCCAGCTTGATTTCGATGCCGCTTTCGAACGTGTTGCGGCAGATGGTGGCCACGTCGATCGCAATGCGCGAGAGGTCCACGGGCCGCGCCTCGACCGCGGTGCGCCGCGAGAACGTGAGCAGCCTCCCCACCACGTCACGGGCGCGCTCCGCGCACTGCTGGATGACGTCCAGCTGCCGGCCGAGCTTCTCCTTGTGCTCTGCGTTTTCCGGCAGCGATTCCACTTTGCGCTCGGCAAGGGACGCCGCTCCGATGATGCCGCCCAGCATGTTGTTGAAGTCGTGGGCGAGCCCGCCCGCAAGGCGGCCGAGCGTCTCCATCTTTTGCGACTGGGCGAGCTGGCGCTCGAGCTCCACCTGCCCGGTCACGTCGCGTACGCTCATCTCCACGCACGTCTCGCCGTCGAACTCCACGGGCGTGGAGGCGGTGCGCACGGCGAGGCGTTCGCCGCCCACTCGAGAGAGGGTGGCGAGGCTCGTCCCGAAGCCGGGGGGAGGGGGGGTGGACAGCCGGCCGTCGAGATTGTGTCCGAGGAAGCTCGCCACGGGTCGGCCCGCCAGCTCCGCCGGGGACGAGTCGACCATGTCCGCGAAGCTGCGGTTGACGGTCATGATGCGGCCGTCCTTGGAGGCGATGAGGATGCCGTCCGGCGCGTGCTCGAACAGATCCTGGTAGTGGCGTTCCGAGTCGACGAGCTCCTTGGTCACGTAGCCGATGACGAACCCCAGGGCGGCCATGCACGTGGCCTGCGCGGCCTCGTCGAGGAAGGTAATCCCCATGGGCACGCTGTTCACGAAGGTCGTGAAGTGGAGCGCGGGCAGGTTGTGGCGGAACGCGTAGGTCGCCACCGTGAGGTGCAGCGCGGCCGACGCGAGGCCCGAGAAGATCACCAGGCGCCGGCTCTTGCGCAGGGCCGTCATTCCGATGACGACGAAATAGATCGCGGAAATGGGGCCGTTCACGAGATTGAGCGGCAGGGTCTGCATGAACGCGATCTGCATGGCCGTCACCATCGCCACGTCGAGGAAGATGGAAATGTAGGCCATCCAGGGGCGGTAGTACCCGCGCGCGAGGACAACGAGGAAGTGGGCCGACAGGAAACCCCAGACGATGACGATGACGCCCGTGTAGTGGATGGACGCGAGCTCAATCCTGTCCGACTCGACGACGTACCCGAACAGGAACAGGACGACGATCAGCGCGATGACGATGCGGATCCACGAGACGAGGCGCTCTCCGCGCGCCTGCGGCTCGAAGGAGAGGGGTGTCAGCGAAGACGTTTTTCCGAGTCTCCCAACCATGTTCCGTTCCGACTTTCCTCGATACTAGGGCCCTTTCGGTCCCGCGTCTACAGGTGACGGATTGCTCCTTCTTGCGCGATGGATGGGGCGCGGGTAAAGCTCGAAAATCCATTTCGCGAACCCGAGGCAGGTGAGCATGAGCGACAAGGCACCCACTTTGCAGAAGTTCCCACGCACGTTCTGGACCGCGAACGTGACCGAGCTCTTCGAGCGCGGCGCCTACTACGCCATGGCGAGCTTCGTGGTGGTCTACCTGGGCCAGCTCGGCATGGGCAAGACCATCCCGAGCAACCTGAACGGCATGCTGCTGTGGGGGCTCGTCTACTTCCTGCCCATCCTCTCGGGCACCATCGCCGATCAGGTCGGCTTCAAGAAGGCGCTCCTCACGGCGTTCGTCCTGCTCTCGGGCGGGTACTTCCTGATGGGCTACCCGGTCTGGTTCGGCGGCTATGCCTTCTCCGACGTGATCAAGGACGAGGTCACGGCCGATTCGAACCTCTTCGCCATCGTCATCGGGGCCATCGTGCTCATCGGCATGGGCGGCTCCATCATCAAGCCGTGCATCTCGGGCACCGTGCAGAAGACCGCCGGCGTCATCGGCCGCGCCACGCTCGGCTTCGGCATCTTCTACATGGTCATCAACATCGGCTCGCTCTTCGGTCGCGGTACGGCGTTCGCGGTGCGCAAGCAGCTGGGCCTGTCGTACATCTTCGCGGTCTCCATCGTCTGCTGCATCGTCGCGTTCTTCGTGGTGCTCCTCTTCTACCGCGATCCGGAGCGCGAGGGCGGCGAGGCCGGGAGCAAGGCCCGCAAGCCCCTGGGTCGCATCCTCAAGGACATGTTCCTGGTGCTGCGCAACGTGCGGTTCATCCTGTTCCTGCTCGCGTCGAGCGGCTTCTTCTTCATCTACGCGCAGGTCTACAACGTGATCCCGCTCTACCTGAAGCGCGTGGTCGATCTCGATCCGCCCATGGACGTGATCACCATGGCCAACCCGTTCGTGATCGTCACCATGCAGCTCCTCGTGACGCGGCTGTTCGGCAAGTGGAAGCCCATCAACTCGATCGTGTTCGGCACGGTGGTGCTCGGGATCGCCATGACCTTGAACCTCGTGCCCGTCTTCAGCGAGGGCGGGATCAGGGCGAGCTTCGCGGGGTGGGTGCCGATCGCGTTCGTGTTCGCCGCGATCACCGTGGGGCTCATCGCGGTGGGCGAGCTGTTCAGCGCGGCGCGCACCTACGAGTACATCGGCGCGCTGGCGCCCAAGGGGCAGGAGGGGCTCTTCCTCGGGTATGCGAACCTGCCCATGGCCATCGGCGCCATCGTGGGCGGGCCCATCGGCGCGGTCATCTTCAACGACATCATGTGCCGCGGGTCCAAGACCCTGCCGAGCGGGTTGCTCGAGCTCGATCCGTTCTGGAACTCGATGGGCTGGGTCGTGCTGATGGGGATCGGCTTCGCCTCGGCGCTCGCCATGTGGCTGTACAACTTCTGGCTCAAGAGGCACCCCGCCTAAAGGGGGAGAAGCTCTCGCGGGCTAGGAGTCTGTTGCGCATAGACGCTCCGCAAGATCGACAAACCTGAAGCCGAGTGCGAAGATCCCGGCATGACGAAGAGCTACCGGGAGTGGACGCCGACGCAGCGGTACCTGCTGCCGCCGTCG
>JAQTNF010000082.1 GCA_028713995.1 Deltaproteobacteria bacterium
GACGAATAAGAAGGGAGCTTGTAAAATCATACTCCCCTCGCTACGCAGCCAGCCAAGAATGGCGATGATAATGTCCATGTAGGTAAGTGTACGCACGTTTGACACGGGAGTCAACTATATAATTCCCAAAAAAAAGGGCGGTATGAGCCCACACCGTGCGGAAACCCATCCGCCCTCTCCGCACAAGCAGGGGGAGTCACCCCCCGCCGTAACGGCAGCGGTGCACGGTGTGTCTGTCTCGAACCTTCCTTCAGCCCACTCCGTCGCAGATGACGAGTCCACCGAAGCCCCTTTCAGGGCCGGAGCGAGCTTCTGTCAGGCTCAACCTTAAGTATCGGCTATTCGATGGGACGTGGTCAACGAGAACGGCTTGGGACGATCTCCGCTGCCCGACCTCGCCCGCCGCTGGCGAGCGGGTTCGCATCCGGCGGGGCGCTCCCGGTCGCGGCGTGCCCGGCGAGGAATTCTCGTGAATAGGCGCTACCTGCTACGTCTTGCGGGGGCGCGTGATGTTCACGCGATGCCTCTCGGGCAGTATTCCCTTGGTCGCGTACTCCATCGCTTCGTCCTCGGTCAGATCGTCAAGCGGGTCTTGGGCGCCCGGTTGCTCGAAGCCTTGAAGCAACGTCCCCTGAAGCCGGACGAGCTTGTCCAAGCCGTTCACAAGGGCGTTGGGACCAAGCCTGGACGGATCGAGCGAAGCTGTGGCGGCCTGGTACTTGTCGATGAGCGCCTGGACGATCTGGAGGTTCGCCGCGCGAGCCTTGGCCAGAGTCAAGCCTTCCTCTTTCATTATCTCAGCTTGAGCACTGCACCAGAGGTCGTGGATCGCCGGGAGACCGCGGGGCTTGTCGCCGCTGCGGATGTAGTGACGTGCCGTGGCCTCCGCAACCCCGCAAGCTTTCGCCACATACCCGACGGTTTGGCGCTCGTGATAGGCGCGAAGCATGAGGTAGAAGGTGTCCATGTCCACCTTCTGACCTTGCCCTTTGGCCTTGCCCGTCGAGCGCGGGGGCTTGCCTTGTGTTGCCGCGTCGGTTCCCTGCCGAGCGACAATCTGGGGCTTTGACGAACTGCTCACTTTGACTTCCGGCGCCGCGGCTTGCCGGTCGTCGCCCCCTCGGTCGGTTCGCTCGAACCACCCACCTCGTACCCGCGCGCCTGGAGCGCTGCCATCGTCAGCACGCGGATCGCATCGGCCCGACTAAGCTCCATTCCCGGGAGCGTCTGACGCAGCTTGACCGTCTCCTCGGCCGCGAAGCGGTCGATGGCCGCGACAACCTTAGGCGGGAACCGCACGCCAACCTGAACCGTCTTGCCCATGTCCGCCTCCTCAACCTCCGTCAGGATCTCGATCCACCCATTGACACTCGCCGGCCCGAGCAACTCCGGGTGCTCCTCGGCGATCCGCTTGAGGTTGCACCGGGCCGTCCGTACCGCGTCGAGGTCAACACGCTTGGTCACCCTGCCAGCATAGATCGGACCTGCACGGCCTGGAACACTCGGCCCGTCCGGCTGTGGAACCCTTGCCCGGCCAACTCGGCGGCCACGCCCCGAAGACTCAGGCCCGCGCCCCGCAGCCGTCGCGCCTCGGCGATGACCTTCTGCTCGGCCGGGCGCTCGACTAGGTGTACGCGGTCCTCGGCCAGGTCGAACCCGTACGGAACCGCGCCCCCGATGAACTCGCCCCGGCTTGCCTTGAACCTCATGGCCGTGGAGGTGCGTTCCGCGATCTGGTCGCGCTCGAACTCGGCCAGGACCGCCAGCATACGGAACACCATCTTGCCCGCCGCGGTGGTCGTGTCGATGCGCTCGCTCAGGCTCACGAGGTCGGCTCCTGCGCGGTCCAGGCGCTCGGACATGGTGATGGCATCACGGGTGGAGCGGGCGAGCCTGGAGAGGCTGTAGACCACCAGGGCGGCCTTCTGGCGGCACGCCTCGTCCAGGGCGGCGCACAGGGCGGGCCGGTTGTCGGCGCGGGAGCCGGACAGGCCCGCATCCACGTGCACGCTCGCCAGCTCGTACCCGTTCAACTCGGCCCACGCCGCGATCTTTGCCCCCTGCGCGTCCAGGCTGACGCCGTCCTCGACCTGCCCCGCCGTGCTCACCCGAACGTACCCGATGGCCTTCATCGTTCCCTCCTGCCTCAATTGGCAACACATGATACCAATTGAGTCAAGTGGAAGTGGTTGATTCTTGTTAAGGCGGGAACCCGAGGCAACATCAGCCTTACTGGGTGCGACACGCGGGGCTTGTCCTCCTCCGTTTCAACAATGCCCAAGCATTTCAACGCGGGCCAACGTAAGGCCGATTCTCTCCAAATCAAGGCGCCCCGCTAACGGCGTTGCCCCGGCGACGGCTTGCGCGGCCGATACCGCCTGGTCTTCGTCGGTCCGAGGAACCGAATTCAACGTCTCGGTCTGGTTTCTCCAAGGTTTGTCACATGACCCAGGAAGCATCGCCACTCTCGTTCCTCTGCTTCGCCTATAGGACTCCAAACGGACAGACTCAGCATGAACAAATTGCACTGCGGACACCGGATGCCGGAAATCTGCCGGATGCTGGTGATTTCCAACGCTCCCACCGTTTTCGACGCGAACAGGAGCAGTTCCCGGCTGTAGTTGTCATTCTTGGCCTTCAAAGGCAGCACTTCAGGAGTGACCGTCGCACCTGACCTTGTGGGCACAGGGGTCCCTATCGAAAGCTTCACCGTGGGATCGCTTGCGATTCGAATGAGATCGTTTGAAACTTCATCGATCCGAAAAATGCCGTTCATCGAAATGGAGATGACACCATCAACGGCAGCGGTTGCGCCCCTCGCCACACCGCGTTTCTGATAGATGGTGCGACCAGTTCGAGAAATCGAAATCGTCGCGTTGCCGTTTTCAAGCCTCGCAACCTCGATGATGTGGGGGGAATAGTCGATGCAGATCCCGCGCACGCAGCGTTCCAGCATTTCGCTCTGGGAAATTCCCTCTGTCTCGGAAGCTGCTGTCAGCATTTCCAAGGCATCAGGCGCGAGAGTAAACGAGCACTTTGTTTTCTTTTCCGTCATAGTTCAATCCTTTCTCCATGCCAATTGCCTACCTACATAAGACTTTGTAAGGATAGTGTCAAGACGTTGGTGTGCCGGCTGAATTGCGCTGCCGAGGGACTTTCGACAGCAGAACCTCCGTCATCCCTCGCGGTAGGCACGACGCTGGCGGCGCTCTCTTCGTCGCGGCTGGTGGGGAGCGCGCCGCCAGCTTTGTTGCCGAAGGCGACGAGCGTTCGGATAATCGGTCAGTCGAAGTCGTTTGTTTCCGAAGCAGTCGCTACGTACCGCTGCCGACTGCTCCGCGGCTTGTCCGGCTCTGTCATGGCGAGCAACCCGGCGTCGAGGAGCGGACGGACGAACTTTTTCCGGAACTTGGTGCGGTCCTTCCAGCCGAGTTGCTCCATCAACTCCGGCAGGCTGCGAGGCTCCCGGGCGAAGCCGAGAAGCTCGACTTGGTGCCGACTTGGTGCCGACTTGGTGCCGGCCTCGGCACCAAGTCCCGCGGCGGCCTGCGCGGCCACCTCCGGGTGCGGCTTGAACACGCATCGCACCACCGCGGATAGCTCAACCCACTCGGGCAGCGGGTAGCCGCTTTGGCCGCACTCGTCGCGCATCCGCTTGTACCCGCTGCCCCATTTCTCCATCAGTTCCAGTTCGCGCAGCACGCGGGCAATCACCGGGTTGCGGATGCGGCTCACGCCTGCCTTGAGGTCTGTCACCGTGAGGCCGAACGGCAGCGCACCCGGGTTCTCCACTTCGAGCCGGTCGTCGTACACGGCGAGGCGTAGGTTCATGCCCGAAATGCTGTAGTCGGTGTGTGCCACCGCGTTGACCAGCGCCTCGCGCAGCGCGAGCGGCGGGTACTCGGGAATGTCGCGGCGCCGAAGCCCCTCGATCCGTGCGGCGAGCCGCGTGTTGCGCCGCACGAACTTGACCGCCTCGTCGATGCCAGCGAGCACCGGCCCCTCGAAGTCGAGTTGGTCGAGGAACTGTGCGCCCGCGGCGCCGATGAAGCGCGCGCATCGAAACTGCGCGTCCGGGAAGTGGCGCCGCCGCACTTCGTCGCGGCCGAACAGGAGCACGCCACCGTTGGACGGCACGCGCGCCCGCCCGTGCCGGATGAGCACGCCGAGACTCTCCAGCTTGGCCGCGTCGATCTCGCGCCCCACCGCGGCGAACGCCCGCCGGATCGCGTCCATGTCGAGGTCATCGGCGTCGGTGCCGATGCACGGAAGGAGATCGAACGCCCGGTCGTGCGCCTCGCGCCGCAGCCGCCCCAGGGTCTCGCCGTCGGCCCTGCGGTTCGTGGAACCGAGCCGCACGTATACGCCCCGGTCCGGCCCTTCCGCCTTCATGTGGAACGGACCAGGCCACCGCGCTACCTGGACGACGAGGATATCGCGTCCGCCATGGCGCCGGATCTCGATGTCCGGGAGGAGCACCGGGGCGATCCCGTCGGCAATCGCGCTCGCGAGCCGTTCTTCCTCGGCCGCCGCGTTCGGCAAACCGCGCAACTTACCGCCGTCTTCCCGGCCGACGACGAGTGCGCCGCCCGCGGTGTTGGCAAAGGCCACGAGCGTCTTGAGGACCGGCCGCAGCGAGGACAGGTCGCGCTTGAACTCCAGCGACTTGCCCTCGGATGCGGTGAGTATCTCGGTCAGATCGGGCATCGTGACGACTGCCTCCTTCGAGTCAGAGTATCTCCGCACTGCGGGTCCATGTCCACGCGGTCGATTCCACTATGCCCTGCCTCCCTTCATGAGGCAGATCCTTAGGCCAAGAACGATCTGGTGGCCGTTCAACGAAGCGGCGGCAGAAGGCCGAGCCGGGGGCCACGCCATCTCCGGCTCGACGCAGGGATACTTTCCGGGTGACGGGCAAACATCTCCCGTCTCCGCCAAAGCAGCGTATGTGAACGGGAGCAGCCCCGGGACTCTCCCGCTGGGTTGTGCAGGACCGGGGCAACGAGGCGCCTCGCAACACCCGGTCCGCAGGCTTCTACTGGTGCGTCACCTCCAGCGGTGAAGGCCACCGTCCGCCGTGACGGCAGCCGTGCTTGCGGCGGCACGGGCACGCGCGGTCGCAGGCGATGGCCGTGTTCCAAAAATCGTGCTTCTTCCGCATGAGGTACGAGACAACGGCCGCGCGATCATGAACATCCTCGACCTCGGCATTGCCATGGCGCCACAGCCGCTCCAGTTCGCGACTGCTCGACTTGAACTCCATGCATGGGATCGTGGCGCCGAGAATATGGATATGGATCCGGCCGCCTTGCTGCTGCCCTCCGAACCAAGCGAAGCGGACATGCTGGTGCTCGTGCAGCCGCGCGATTGCCTGGCAGTATTCCTTGACCGCGCCGAGAGCTTCCTCGACCGTCACTGGTTTGCGAAACGTGAGCGAAAAGAACAACGTCCAGGCGGCGAGGTCGTGGAGAAAATCCACAGTCTCTCGGTGTAGGCGGCGCGCGCTCGCAGGCGAATCGTGGCAGTTATTGGTCATCGTGTGCCTCGTCCTCTTGCGGCACTTCGCTGTGCACGTTCGCGATGAACGCTTGGATGTCTGCAACCCGCCAGACGGTCGTGCGCTTGCTGAGCTTGATCGGCTTTGGCGCCTTACCGGTCGCGACCCACTCCCACCAAGTCGACTTGCAGACCGGGACGACCGCGGGCGTGCCGTTCTTGGGATCGCCGATGATCTGCTTCAGCCGGACAAAGCCAGTATCGGGAAGGTTGCTGGACATGGGCGACTTCCTCCGTTCCTTGGCCGACCACTTTGGCCTAGAACGGGCGTAGCAGAGGAGGGGTGAACAGCTCGCGCGGGGTTAGGACGATTTCCGACGCCGAACCCCGCGGGAAGGCCGCGAACGGCGTGCGGGAAGGCCGAGCATCGCGTTGATCTTTCTCAGCGCCACGTTGTGCTTCTTCGCGAGCAGATCGTCCCGGATGAGTGATAGCTCCAACGACACGGCTTCCCGCCCCTTGAGGTACTCAGACACGAGTCCATCGAAACTACAGTCGGCCCTCTTGACGGTAATCCCCTCTGACGTGAAGCGACCGGCCGCGGCCTTGCTCGCCTTGTGAAATGCGCGACTCGCTCTCGCCGTGAAAGTCGCAGCGTCCTTCCCGTGCCTCCAGTAGTGGTCTCGGAATCGAGTCTCCGACAAGGCCGAGTCCGCGACGCGAACCCACCCGACGTCGAGGAGAGAGCGCACGACCGACTGGCCGCCACGCGACAGAATTCGCTCTCCCAACGTGCAGCAAACCGACTCCGTCGCACGCTTCAGTTTTTCATCGGCGGCAGGGCCGGGCTTGAGGCGCCGAAGCTCCGGCAGGTCATTGATCGCTTGTACGAGACGGCGCTCGATCCGCTCAACCTCGTCAATGTACGTCTCAGCGACCGGCTTCAACCGCTTCTTCAAGTGCCGCGTTGTGTCTAGTGCCAGAAGCAGTCGCCGCCGGTTGTTCTTCGGCGCGGACCGCGTCGCTGGCGCTTGTGATGCGAGGTCGGTCAACGCAAGCGCAAGCTTCTGAACCATCAGCTCGTCCGGTTCCTTGCCCCGCTGCGCGAAGATCGGCGACTGGGTAGCGATCAGCCAAACCTCTTCCAGAATCTCCTCGTCGATGCTCCTCTGGCGATCTGTTCTCTTCATCTAGCTCCCCCCTCCTTCCTCGCGCTGCTTTCTCCGAAGCTCATCCAGGTAGTCAGCCCATCGCTGCATCATCGCGTGCCGCTCGGGAAGGTGCGCTGTGCGGTTGTACGCGCGGCCGAGCGGGTCGCGGACGGCGTGCGCAAGTTGGTGCTCGATGAGGTCGACGCGCTCATGGAGCACCTCGTCGAGGAGAGTTCGCGCTGTTGCGCGGAACCCGTGGCCGCTCATCTCCTCTTTGGGAATCCCCAGGATTCGCAACGCGGCAAGGACCGTGTTGTTGCTCATCGGCCGCTTGCGACCTCGCTCCGAGGGGAAGACCCAGATGCCTTTCCCGGTGAGGGGGTGGAGATCGCGCAGCACGGTCACGGCCTGCCGGGCGAGCGGGACGATGTGCTGCGTCTGTGTCTTGCTTGCGACGAACCGCCACTCCGCGGCGTCGAGATCGATGTCCTCCCACTTGGCGTGGCGCAGCTCGCCGGGGCGGACGAACACCAGTGGTGCGAGGCGCAGTGCGCTCTTCACGACGTACGAGCCGGTGTAGCCGTCGAGCTTCAAGAGCAGGTCCCCGATCTTTGTCGGGTCCGTGATCGCGGCGAGATGTTTGGGCCGGACGGGCGGGAGCGCACCGCGCAGATCGCGCGAGGGATCGCGCTCGGCACGGCCCGTGACCACGGCGTAGCGGAAGACCTGCCCGAAGATGACCAGGATGCGGTGTGCGGTTTCGAGCGCGCCGCGATCTTCCACGCGGCGCAACACGGGGAGCAGATCGGTGGCGGCAATCGTTGCGATGGGGCGGCTGCCCAGCCGGGCGAAAACGTTGTTCTCCAAGCGACTGAGGACGGTTCGAGCGTGCCCCGGTGTCCACGCGGTCGCGGCCTGCTTGGTATACCACTCGCGCGCCACGATCTCGAAGCTGTTCGCCGCCTGCTCGATGCGAACGGCCTTCACGACCTGCTTGTGAAGCGACGGATCGATCCCGTTCCGGAGCATCTCGCGGGCCTTGTCGCGACGCCCGCGCGCCTCCTTCAAGCGTACCTCGGGGTAAACACCGATGGCGAAGCGTTTCTCCTTGCCGCCGAAGCGGTACTTGAGTCGCCACCACTTGCCCCCGCTGGGGGCAACTTCGAGGTACAGGCCACCGCCGTCGAAAAGCCGGATCGGCTTGTCAGCGGGCTTGGCGTTGCGGGCCGTTGCGTCGGTGAGGGGCATTTGGGGGCATCTCCTGTCGATCTCAACCCGGATGCCCCCGAGGATGCCCCCTCATGCCCCCGGCTGTCAATGGACAACGGTGGACAGTAATGGCCCACTATTTGCCGTTATTTCAGGCTTTTTATGGGGTTCTTAGACAATGTCGGATTATGCTGGATTGACTACTTGTGGACGCGCCGGGAGTCGAACCCGGGTCCGAATGCAATCCGCCAGTGCATCTACGAGCGTAGTCGAGTCTTTTGTTTAACCGCTCGAACCTCCGACCGACAGGATGTCCGAGAGGCGGTTCCACTGAATTCAACCCCCGGGGCCGTGGACGTTCCCCGCGAGCGGTCCTGTTGTTTTTGTGCCCTCATCCGGTACACAGGCAATCCCGGCGAGGACATCCGGCCTTAAGCGGCCAGAGCGTAGTCGCTGTTGTTCGCGGCTATTGTTTCCCGCCTTTTTAACACGGTGGCGAGAACCCGCGGCACGCAGCCCTGGTTACCATGCACCCGTCGAAACCGTATCGCGCCCGTTTTTCAAAGATCCGAGGGAAATATAGGCACGCGCCGCGCCTGGCGCAAGAGAAGGCCGCGCTTCCGGATTCTACGGGTTCCCGCGATCTTCAAGCTTCCGTGCGGCGTCGATGTATCCCAGCATGCCGTCGAGCGTGTTGCGCAGGAAGTGGCGCTCGCGCTGCTGGATGTCGCCGTCGAGCGCGGGCCAGCTCCCGTAGAGCGGATCGATGCTCACGAGCGTGTCGAAGAGGCGCTGCTCGAGGCCGTCCCGCGACTGCGCGATGAGGGAGCGGATCGTGTCCACCCAGCGCACGAGCTGCTCGCGCGCGGCCAGCAGCCATCCACGCGGATCTCCGTCCATGCCGTAGTGCGCGAACGCGAACCGCGTCGGCATGGGGTCGAGCGCCAGGAGCCGGTCGATGGAGGAGAGCGCGTCGTCGAGGAAGAACCTGGGCGGGGTCGCGGGCCGAAGGTAGCGCCGCCCGTCCGGGAGCGGGCACCGCGTTCCGGCCACCTCGCCGGCAAAGAGCACGTCGCCGAACACGAAGCTCATGTGGTGCGGGGCGTGGCCGGGCGTGGGGATGACCTTGATCCCGCGCGCCAGGACCTCGGCGAAGGACGCGAGGCGTTCCGCCGGCACCGGAGCGGGCTTGCCGTAGACCGGGGCCACCTTTCCCAGCACCCTTTGCGAGCCGGCCCACAGCTTGTCGGGCGACACGAGGTGCGCGACGCCGCTCTCGTGGCACACGAGCCGCGCGTCCGGGAACGCGGCGAGCACTTCGGCCGCGCCGCCCGAGTGGTCCAGATGGATGTGCGTGACGAGCACGTAGTCGAGACATGTCACGCCGCGCGCCTCAAGCTCGGCGATCAGATGCCCGATGGTGGACATGGGCCCCGGATCCACGATGAACGTGAGGTCGTCCGCGCGCCACAGCCAGCAGGAGAGGAACTTACGGTACCCTGGCAGCGGCTGGTCGAGGTCGATGAGGTGCGGGTTCTCGTGTTCCATACACCGCGTTATAGTGCATCTGCAGATGGCCGCAACGATCAAGCCGGGCCTGACGGCGCCTGTTTGCGGTGGCCCTAAATCAACGTGAAGTCGACGGAGAAACCTACGCCGCTCAGCTCGCTCACCACGATGAACACCTTGAGCAGCGATCCGGTCGTGTTCGCGATGGTGAGCACTTCGGGCGCCGTGTCGTCGTATTCGATGCACGTGGTCGCGCCGCAACCTGAGACGTGGCGCAGGTTCACGAGCCCGTTCGTCGTCTCGGCGACCCGCAACGTCGCGCCCGACGGAACATAAACGGTCGCCCAGGCGTCTCTCGCGCCAGAGCCGCATCCCGCAGGGCCGAAGTTGTTGGTGAACGTAATCCAGGACGAGGCCCACGTTGTGGGGAACACGTGCACGGCGAACGGGCTGACGTCGCAGATCGTCCCTGCCCCGCTGTTCGCGAGGCATTTCATCGCCTGGCCGTCGTAGCCGCACAACGTCGCGCACGCTGCGCTCTGAACGTCATCCGTTCCGCTCTCGCAGGAGATCCAGGTCGCGAGATCCGAGGTGCAGCATCCGTACTGCGACCTGTTGCTTCCAATCGAGGAAAACGCCCACGACGCGTCGTCGCAGCCGGCCGGCAGCCCCTTGGGGCAGCAGATCACCTCGGTGTCGGCGGCAGCCGCGGCCGCGCAGGCCGTGTTCGTGTCGGAATCGCCGTCGCCGTCCGCATCGCCATCGGCGTCCGTGTCCGCATCGCTGTCCGTGTCGCTGTCGCTGTCCGTATCACTGTCGCTGTCCGTATCGCTGTCGCTGTCCGTATCACTGTCGCTGTCCGTATCACTGTCGCTGTCCGTATCGCTGTCGCTGTCCGTGTCCGTGTCCGCGCCGGTGCCTGTATCGGTATCACCATCGGTGTCGCTGTCCGTATCGGCATCTCCATCCGTGTCGCCGCCCGCGTCGGCGTCTGAATCCGAATCGGCGCCAGTACCCGTTTCGGAATCAGGAATGTCTCCGTTGAAACCCGCCGGGCTGGCCGAGCACGAGGCCAGAAGGAGAATTGCGAGAATCGGGCCCAGCTCGTGTCGTACGATTGTCACGATACGCCTCCGCAAGTCCCCACATGCACAAGTATATGCCCTCGCAAAACGCTCCGCATCCTCAAATATCCTCCAGACGCGGGTACCGCTGGTCGACGGGCTAGTACCTCATGGTTTCCAGCTTCCAGGCTACCGATTCGGGCAACCGGTCTCGTTTCGCAAGGCGCCGCAGGTAGATGGAGACCTCCGATGGTTTCGCCTGCTTGAGCAGGTCCAGCGCCTTGAGCAGGAGCGGCTCCCTTTGAATGCGTCCCAGGCCCTTGGCCAGCAGCAGCAGCCCGCCCTTCTCCCCGGCTCCCCGGAAAAGGGCGCCCTGGCGCCCGAGCGGTCTGGCTTCCATCTTCTCCCTCAAGTCCCTGACGATGTTCTTGTGGAGGAAGGACACGTCGGTGGTTTCGCCCGGATCGGAAACGAGATCGTACAAGGCCAGGCTGTCCGACAGAGGATTCGAAACGAGCTTCCAGCGCGATGTCCTGTAGGATTTCATCCACACGCGCTCTCGATGAAAATAGTGTTCCGAATAGACCGCGGCGGCGCCTTCCTCCTGTGGCTGTTTTGCCGCGTCGAACAGATTGCGGCCGTCCGCTTCCCATTCCCCGTTGTCGAGACGCAGGAGGTCGAGCAGGGTCGGCGCCAAATCCACCATCTCCACCGGACGGTCGATTGTCGCGTGCGCCACGCCCGGGATTCTCACGATGAGGGGGACGTGTATCAGCTCGTCGAACAGATGGCGTCCGTGGAATTGCCCGCCGTGCTCCCCGAACTCCTCGCCGTGGTCGGATGTCACGATGACGATGGTCCGATCGAGCTTCCCCAAGCGTCGGAGCTCGTTCAGGAGACGCCCGATTTGGGAATCCACATACGCGACCTCGCTGTCGTACCGATCGCCGTCGCTATCTCCGAAATCGAAGCTCTTTCTCTTCACGTACGGTTCGTGGGCCTGCGACGGGTGGATCCAGACAAGGCTCGGCTTCGAGGAGCGCTGAAGGAATTGTACGATCTTCTTCAGGTAGTTGGGGTTCGAGGAGAACACCTTGAATCCCCTGTTCATGCCCTGCAGCTTGAGTCTCCCGGGAATCGAAAATGCCGCGTTGACGTATCCGGCCTTTGCCAGGACCTCGGCCATGAGCCGGTTGTCCCTCGTGACTCTGAAGAGATAGCTTTTAGGATTCAGCTTCGGATGGTCCCACGATCTCGAAAGATTGGACACGTAGAGCCCGGCCATCATCGACGGGATGGTGTAGAACGTCGAATTGCTCTGGCAATACGCATGCCGGAACACGAGCGATTCCCTGGCGATCCTGTCGATGTTCGGCGTCGTCTTTCGGCGATATCCCTGGCTGCTCAGGCGATCGGCCCGCAGGGCCTCGACGGTCACGAGGAGCACGTCGTAGCCCTTGCGATCCGGAGCGACATTGAAAGCGCGTTTGGAAACCGCGGGCCAGCGCGCGTCGCGGCCCGAGCAGTCCTCGTCGATCCCGTTCTCGGGAAAATCGAACCTGGTCGGCGAGACGCTCGAATCCAAATTGTCGCAGTCCGTCCCTCCGAACATTCCCGACAGTCCGTCGTCGTCGAAATCCGTCGCTCTCCTCAGGAAGCCCACCGTCTTGTCGAAGAAGACCGTGGGCCCCACCTTGGCCATCTGCGCGTCGGTGAGCTCCACGCCCATCAGCGCTCCGGCGCTCGAAACGGCGATCGCGATGAGAAACGCGTCTCGAATGCGCCTTCGCGAGTCGGAAGGCCGCAGGGATTCGAGGGAAACCTCGGCGAGCACGACCACGACCGAGAAGCAAGCCAGCGCGCCGCCGGCGAGGCCCCAGTGGAAGTTCTCGTAGAGCCCCACGAGGATGCGGCGGTCGGCGAGACAGCAGACCGCCGCGACGAGCGCAGACGAGGCGAGAAGCGGCCAGTGAAACCACGGCAGCCCGGGTCCGGTTCGATAGGCGCGAACCACGTGGAGAGCGAGCCGCGATGCGGCGATGCACGCCGAGGCGACGGCGGCGAGAACCGCCAGGGTGATCATCCTCGTGGCACGGCCCATGGTCGACCAGCGCTCCCCTATCCAATCCGACGGCACCCACAGGGCAAAGGCGATGCATGGCAGGCCGAAGAGGACCGACTGGAGCCAGTCGTTGTCTCCCAGCCGCGGCAGGCTTCTTGCGCGAGCCGCGATCCTGAGCCACAGCTCGGTCAGCCATCCAAGCGCGCCCGACGAGACAATCGTCAAACACGAAAAGTAGAGAGCCGACATCGTCGCACCGAAACGGGCGACCGCGCTTTGCCCCAGAAGACAGAAAGGGAAATCGATCGCGGCGAGAAGCAGCCCTACCTTGAGGCCGTTTCGGATCCCGGATCCGAGATGGAGTCTTGAAGCCACTTGTCGTCTCCGAATCCCCCACACGATCATACTGTCACCCCGGACGACGATCAACCGCTTCGCCGCTTCGCCGTACACACGACTGGCCGAGACGGCCGCGATCGAGTTGGAGGAAGAGCGCCTGGATTTCCTCAGGAAGCTCTCGTCCTACGACATCCAGACACGCTACCCGGAGGAGATCGCCGCGCTCGCCGGGAGCGTTTCCGCGACACAGGCGCGCGAGACGCTGCGCCGGACCGAGGAGTTGATACGATGGGTCGAGTCGATACCGTGACCGCCGCCCGAGCGCGGCGGGCGATTGATGTGCTCTCCGGCGAGGCCGTGGTGCGCGCTGCGTACATCTTCGGATCCCAGGCGGAAGGGACGGCGGACGAGTGGAGCGACATCGATCTGGCCGCGTTCGTCGAGGGCGTCGAGTCGTGGGACATCGAGCGCCGCGCCCTCGCCGCGGTGCGGATGCAGAAGATCGCGGGCGACGACATGGAGCTGCATCTTTTCCCGGCCGCGAGCCTGTCGAACCCGGAGCCGGCGAGCTTTGTCGCATACATTCTTCGATGCGGCGCGCGGGTCGAGCTTTCCTCGTAGCTTCGCGGGCGTCGGGACGTAGGGGGGATCGGCCGCTGCCACTTCGACAATGCGACGAAGAACGCGAACTTACACATCTCGTTTCTTTCTTTTCCCTGTCCTAAAAATGCAAGATCTTCTGCACCTATTACAATCGTAAATATTAAAACCCCGTTCATTCTCATAAAATGAAACCTGTCTGCATAATTTTTGATTTACGGTGATTCCATTCAATGCTTTTTGAGGGCAAATATCAAGACAGATATTACATTTGGGTGGACATTTAAAATCTTCAACCAAGGGATCGGGGTCAATTTTTGCATTCGTTAGAACCGCACCGATATAAACCATATTGCCAAGGTCCTCATTTATAAGAAGTGTATTTCTCCCCAGGATACCCAATCCTGCCAAATAAGCCGAATGACGCAACGAAATGATCCCATGACCTCGTTTGTTTTTCTCCTCCCAATGCAAATATGGCACGTCAGCAGGAATGGGAATTCCATGTTGCATGTTTTTTTGTAAAAATCCACAGATTGCCAAACCTATTCTGTCCAAGTCGGAATACATTAAATATGCCGCATGTGTATAAGGAATCGGATTTGAAGCGAGGACTATTTCTGTCGGCATCTGTTTTAGAAAAACAATTACAGACTGACTTTCTTTGTAAATGTCCGAGGGACGAAACCCTTCAGGTGCTTCGGAAAATCTTTCAACATTTGCAATTCCGCACTTTTCCGCTCCAATGTTTATGACATATTGTTTGATTTCTTTTGATGTGAGCATCTTGGATTGTTTTTTATAATGAGCCAAGGTTGGGGTCAGAGGATAGGAAGCATAAGCGCTGTTCGAATTGATACAATGCGCCTTATGCGATCCCCTGTTCCTCTTTCGTCGTTTCGTTTCCACCTGGAACAGATCGTACCGCCGCTCTCCGGTGGCCTCAAGGACTACTTTTCGCCCTGTGACGCGGCCACCATCGCCAATAGCGAAACGGCAATCAGAATGCGTGACATCTTCGCCTCCTTGCGGTCCGGATCCGAACCGGTGTCTGCGTCTTCACCGAGCATGAGGATAGCCTCGTTTTCGCTTCGCGCCACACGGGAAACACGAACGCCCTCCGAGACGACGTCATTGCCTCGGCCGAGAGACGCTACGTCCCTTGCCCCACGGTCACCGCGACGTTCCCTTTCTTGTGGCCCAGGTCCACGTAGCGGTGCGCCTCCACGATCTCTTCCAGCGAGTAGGTCCGGTCGATGACCGTCCGCAGCTTGCCGGCCTCTATCTGCTCCTTCAGGAACGTGAGGTCCGCGACGTGCAGCTTCATGCTGGTGCCGGAGTCGGTGAGGACGTTGAAGTACCTCCCGGTTCTCGTCAGGGAGCACTTGACGCTCGAGCGCGAAAGCTTCCCCACCGCGTCGAAGATGACGTCGTAGCGCTCGCCGTTGCAGCGGAAGTCCGAGGCCGTGTAGTCGATGACCTTTTCCGCGCCGAGCGAGCGCACCATTTCGAGGTTTGCGGCGCTGCACACGCCGGTGACCTCGGCGCCGAAGTTCCTGGCCAGCTGCACGGCAAAAGTGCCGACACTGCCGGATGCGCCGTAGATGAGCACCTTCTGCCCTTTGCCGACGCCGGCTTTCCGGAGCATGAGCAGCGCCGTTATCCCGCCGTTGGGCACCGTGGCCGCCTCCTCGTGACTCATGTTGGCCGGCTTCTTCACCAAGGCCATGGCCTGCGGAAGGCAGATGTACTCGGCATAGGCCCCGAACAGCATCTCCGTGCCGCAGAAGACCAGGTCGCCTTTCTTGAATGCCGTGACATCCCGTCCCGTTTCCTCGATCTCCCCGGACAGCTCCATCCCCAGTATCTTGCGCCTCGGGCCGGTGAAACCCACGGCGATCCGCATGAACGCCTTCACCACGAGATCGAGCCACGGCCCCATCCCCGGCCGAAGCGCCCGGATCTTGGTGTCGCCGATGTGCACCGTCGTTGCACGTACCCTGATCAGCACTTCGTTGGCCTTGGGTACCGGCCTTCCCATTTCCGTCAGGTGCAGCACCTCCGGCGGCCCGTACTTGGGGCAGACAACGGCTTTCATGGACTCTCCTCTTCTCGGGGAGGATAGGAAGCATAAGCGCTGTTCGAATTGACACAATGCGCCTTATGCGATCCCCCCGTTCCTCTTTCGTCGTTTCGTTTCCACCTGGAACAGATCGTACCGCCGCTCTCCGGTGGCCTCAAGGACTACTTTTCGCCCTTTTCGCCCTGTGACCCCCGCATAAACGCCGTCCCGACCCGCGCCGGACGCTGCCGGGCGCACCTGCGCGCTGCGGCACCGTGGGCGGGCCGAGAAAACGCCGGGAGCGTCCTTGGGCTTCTCGGGCTCGGGTTCTTCCTTGCTCTCGGGGACGGCAACGACGGGGCGTCCGTACTTGACGACCTCCTTGCGCCACTTCGCATTGGGCGCGAGCACGCCATTGTAGATGATGAGGTTGGATTGCGGGCGCGGGATCAGAACGGCTATCTTCTCAATCAGCTCGATAGGCTCGAAGAGCAAATGGGTCGTTCCATCGGACCACTGGTTCTTCAGCTCCAATGCGACCTTACCGTCGGATAACAATGACAGGCGCCCCTGCGCGATGGGCGGGCGCAATTGGTACCTCGGCAAGCGTTCCACCCGCTGCCGATCGTTCGGCGGGACGGCGGCCCCCGCGTGGATGTCGAACCCGTGCACGTTGGCGTGCCTGCCAAGGTTCAATGGAGCCGGTTCGTCTTCGGGCTCGACGCCCATGCGCAGGGTTTTTCGCCCGGCGCGCGGTCCGATCGCGGTGAGCTGCCCCACCGAGGCGGCGCAGGTCGCGGCGTACGCGGGATGCTCCTCGGCGAGCGGATCGCTCCAATCATCGCCCTCGCCATCGCGGGACAGTTTTCTCACTCCCAGGATCTTGAGCACGCGCCTGCGGATGCGCTGCGCCTTAGCCTTGAGATCCTCGTCCGTGGGCGCCGCAACCTGGAAGAACCGCAGATCCCCCTCCGCGTCGCGGAAGAACACGCCGTCCATGACCGCGGGAAGGAGAGCACCCACTGCCTGACGGGAACGTGAGGCAACACGAGGCCCGTGAGGTCCGCGGCGTGCCTCGAACAGGAACTGCTCGAGGTTTTCGCGGACCACCTTGTGCAGAACGGTCGACGTCGCGTCGCGCGGCTTGTACGCGGCGGATGTCGCGAACCTGCTCGCCGGCGACCACGCCAAGTCCGCTTTTGCCGCGCGCCCCATGGCCGGGCGCGGAACACGTTCCGTGCCATGCATGGAAACGCCGGTTTTCCGGACTCAGTCCGGAACGAAAGCGGCGGCGGAGCGCGGCGGTCGGCGGCGAATCGGGGAGAGACGCCCGAGGCGACGGTCGCCGCGATCGGGGCTCGGCCGTTCAGGCCGGAGGCGGGGGCAGGCTCTTGCTGCGTTTGCCGCGCTTGGTCGCCGACAGCTCCTTCTTGCGCAGCCGGACGTGCTTGGGCGTGACCTCGATGAGCTCGTCCTCGGCGATGAACTCGATGGCCTGCTCGAGCGTGAGCAGCCGGGGCGGCGTGAGGATGACGTTCTCGTCGCGGTTCGCGGCGCGGATGTTGGTGAGCTTCTTCTCGCGCGTGGCGTTCACGTCCATGTCGTGCCCGCGCGCGCACTCGCCCACGACCATACCCTCGTAGACCCGCGTGCCCGGCCCGATGAAGAGCGCGCCGCGCGGCTGCAGGTGGAAGAGCGCGTAGGGTGTGGCGTTCCCCTGTCGGTCGGCCACGAGCGCACCCGTGCGGCGGGCGGGAATCGGCCCCTGCCAGGGGATCCACCCGTCGAACAGGGTGTTCATGATGCCGGTGCCGCGCGTCTCGGTGAGGAACTCGGAGTGGAACCCGATGAGCCCGCGCGTGGGGAGCCGGTAGGTGATGCGCATGCGCGTGCCCTCGGGCTCCATGTCGAGGAGCTTGGCCTTGCGCGGCCCAAGTCGCTCGGAGACCACGCCCAGGTGCTCCTGGGCGCAGTCGACTACGAGCAGCTCCATGGGCTCGTGCGGCTGCCCGTCGATCTCGCGGACGACGACCTCGGGCCGTGACAGGGCGAGCTCGTAGCCCTCGCGGCGCATGGTCTCGACCAGGATGGAGAGCTGCAGCTCGCCGCGCCCCACCACGCGGAACGAATCCGTGGACGAGGTCTCCTCCACGCGGATGGCAACGTTGGTCATGGCCTCTTTGAGCAGCCGCTCGCGCACCTTGCGGCTCGTCACCCACGTTCCGTCCTCGCCCGCGAACGGCGACGTGTTGACCGCGAAGTACATGGCCAGCGTGGGTTCGTCCACGCGGATGCGCGGGAGCCGACGCGGGCTCTCCGGCGAGCCGATGGTGTCGCCGATGAAGGCGTCGTCGAGGCCCGCCACGGCCACGATATCTCCCGAGAACGCCTCCTTGCACTCCACGCGCGCGAGCCCCTCGAAGGTGTAGAGTCGCATCACGCGGCCCGTTTTCGACGCCTCGCCGTCGCCGAGCAGGAGCACGGTCTCGCCCGAATGGATGGCGCCCGAGCGGACGCGGCCGATGGCGAGCCTTCCCACGTAGTCGTCGTAGCCCAGGTTGTTGACGTGCATGGCGAGCGGATCGCCGCGCAGGTCCTCCGGGGGCGGGACGCGCGAGAGGATGGCCTCGAACAGGGGCCGCAAATCGCGTGATCCGTCGCCGAGCTCGAGGTGCGCCACGCCGTCGCGGCTCACGGTGTAGAGCACCGGGAAGTCGATCTGCGCGTCACCGGCGCCGAGCTCGATGAAGAGGTCGTACACCTCGTCGAGCACCTCCTCGGGACGCGCATCCTTGCGGTCGATCTTGTTGATGGCCACGATGGCCGGCAGGCCCATGGCGAGCGCCTTGCCGAGCACGAAGCGCGTCTGCGGCAAGGGCCCCTCGGCCGCGTCCACGAGCAGCATGACGCCGTCGGCCATGGGCAGGGTGCGCTCCACCTCGCCGCCGAAGTCCGAGTGGCCGGGCGTGTCGAGGATGTTGATCTTGACCCCGCGGTACGTCACGGACGCGTTCTTGGCCATGATTGTGATGCCGCGCTCGCGCTCGAGGTCGTTGCTGTCGAGCACGCGCTCGATGACCTGGGCGTTCTCGCGGAACACGCCGCTCTGGCGCAACATGCCGTCCACGAGCGTGGTCTTGCCGTGGTCCACGTGCGCGATGATCGCGATGTTGCGGATGTCTTCCCGTCTGGCGGTCAAAGGGGCCTTTACTCCCTCGCGGCCTAGCGTGCCCCCGACAAGCCGGTCCGCGCGGGGTGCTTGTGGCCGATACGCGCGCGGGAGTCAAGCTCCAACCCGAAACGGGCGGCGGCGATCTCAGTCGGCCAAGTCCATCTTCGCGACGATCTCTCCACCCTGGGGACGATCCACGGTGGCGAACTTTTGGGTCTCGTAACGCCCGCCGTTCTCGGCGCCGTCCACGTCCTCGAACAGAAGCCACTGGCAGGGTTGGCGTGCCTGGAGATCGAAATGACCGTCGCCTGGCAGCGTGTATGTGTCACCGCCATCCCAGCCCGTTCCGCCACCGCCGGTGAGGACGGTATCTCCATTCCAGTCCACGGGGCCGTTCGACACGACGCATGTCACCTTGAGGTTGTCGATCCCCTTACCCGTCTTTCGATCCACTGCCCGGCCGCCGTAGCCGTAATAGTATTCGGTGGCTCCGTAACACGCGGCGATGAACACCGGCACGATCGAGGTCACGAGCCACAGGAGGGCCTTGGCGATCGATCTCATGTCTCATTTTCTCACGATCTGCGTGGCTCGGGTCAAGCAAGTAATTGCCCGGCCTGCTCGTGCGGCGGTACACTGGATCGACAATGCGAGTAGAGTCTCACAAGATGGCGCGGGCCGCGCTCCTGATCGGTGCATTGGTCTGCAACCTTCCTGCGCACGCGCAGGACAAGTGCTCTACCAGCGATGACTGCGTTTTCGCCAGAGTGTGCGTCGATGGAGCCTGCCAGCCCCAGCCCCCGACGACACGGTTTACGGCTCCTCCCCCGCCCTGGCCTGTGCAGAAACCGAGGCAGCCCTGGTATTCCTGGTACGCCGCGGTCGCCGCGGTCGTCGGCTTGCCCGGAGCAGGCTCCTGGTCGTCGGTCTCCCCGCCGTGGCCCGACCACGATTTCGCTTCGGGGACATACACACCCCAGGTGCGCTCCGGTATTAACCTCTCGGCCTATTTCGTGCCGGACCCCCACGGTCACATCGGCTTGTACGGGCGGTATCTCACCGGCCCCTCGGACATGACTGTGTCCGGGACGGACAACCATGCACGCGTGTTCGCATCGGACTGGGGACTGGGCGTATCGCTGAAGCTGGGCGGAAGGCCGGTGGATTCCCTTTGGCTCGGAGGCATTTTCGAGGTCGGAGGCGTGTCCTTCCGCTCCGATCGGAACGATTCGGCGATCCTGGAGCAGAGCGGCTTCGACGGCGGCATCCGCCTTGCCCTGGACTGGATCATGACTCCGCCGGGCGGTTTCCGCGTGGGTCTGACGGCGAGCGCAGGCTTCGAGTTCGCGATGATCTACCTGGACGACGATGTGAGGAGCGATTCCGACATCCAGACAACGTGGGACTGGCTTCAGCCGGTCGTGCTCGTGGGGGTCCTGTTCGGCGGATGACGGCCCTACTTGGCCGCGATGATCTCGGGGGCGTGGCCGGCGCTGCCGAGCACGTCGCGGTTCTTGCGCATGAAGAGCTCCTTGAGCGCGTCGCGCGCGGGGCCCAGGTACTTGCGCGGGTCGAACTCGCCCGGCTTGTTGGCGAACACCTCGCGGATCTTGGCGGTCATGGCCAAGCGCCCGTCCGAGTCGATGTTGATCTTGCACACGGCCGAGCGCGCGGCCTCGCGCAGCTGCGCCTCCGGGATGCCCGCCGTGTCCTCCATCTTGCCGCCGTACTTGTTGATGACCGCCACGATCTCGGGCGGCACCGACGACGAGCCGTGCAGCACGATGGGGAAGCGCGGGAGGCGCTTCTCGATCTCGTGCAGGATGTCGAGGCGGATCTCGGCCTTCTGGCCCTTCTTGAACTTGTAGGCGCCGTGGGACGTGCCGATGGAGATGGCGAGCGAGTCCACGCCCGTCTTCTTCACGAAGTCCTGCACCTCCTCGGGACGCGTGTAGGTGTGCTTCTCGGCCTTGACGTCGTCCTCGATGCCCGCCAGCACGCCCAGCTCGCCCTCCACCGTCACGTCGAACTTGTGGCAGTACTCCACCACCTTGCGCGTGAGCGCCACGTTCTCTTCGTACTTCAGGGACGAGCCGTCGATCATGATCGACGAGAAGCCCGTCTCCACGCACGAGACGCACAGCTCGTAGGTGTCGCCGTGGTCGAGGTGCAAGGTGATCGGGATGGGGCCAAGGCCCTTTTTCTCGGCCATCCTCTTCATCATCTCCACCGCGCCCTTGCCCATGTACTGCAGGAGCGTCTGGTCCGCGTAGTCGCGCGCGCCCTTGGAGACCTGCAGGATGACCGGGCTCTGCGTCTCGAGGCACGCCGTGACGATGGCCTGGATCTGCTCCATGTTGTTGAAGTTATAGGCCGGCACGGCGAACCCGCCGTCCACCGCCTTGTCGAACATCTTCCTCGTGTTGACGAAACCAAGCTCCTTGTAACTCATCGCCATGGGGTTCCTCCTTGTCGTGTGCGCGGCGCGCGCGAGCCCACAATAGGAAATCAGCGGAAGGTTGCACAAGCCCTCTTTTTCCGGCGCTCAGAAGGGTGCACGACGGACCTTGACTCCGCGCCTGCCGCCCCATAGGTTCAAAAATTATTCTATGAATTTCCCCCCAGCCAGACGCGCACGTGCGTGGCTCGAACCGAGACGGGCCGCCGTCGCGGTCGCGGTGAAAACACTCCTCGCGATCATCGTGCTATGCCGGGTCTGCTCCCTCGACATGTTCCCGGTGATGACCGCCGACTCCCAACACTATGTCGCCAAGGCGGCCTCACACGCCTTCACGCGTGAGCCGTTCTCCTTGCTCGCGCCGGGCCACTACAAGACCGGGGGCTACCCGCTCTTCCTG
The DNA here is from genome assembly GCA_028713995.1 of Deltaproteobacteria bacterium. Lineage (GTDB taxonomy): Bacteria > Myxococcota_A > Polyangia > JAAYKL01 > JAAYKL01 > JAQTNF01. Next base: position 21,523 of record JAQTNF010000082.1, read on the forward strand.
ACCGCGATCGACGGCCTCGCCTCCCTCGCGGGCGCCGACTTCCTCACGCTGGTCGTGGTCGCGCAGCGCCTCCTGCTCGCGGCGGCGTGCCTCCTGATGGTCGCGACCCTCGGGGCTTGGTCCGCACCGCTCGCGCTCTTCTTCTCTTCGGACGCCTTCGTGGCCCAGTCCAATTTCGTTCTCACAGAGGGCGTCACCATCCCGCTCGCGATCTGCTTTTCGCTCGCGGCGCTCGGCCTGCACGCACGGAGAAACAGCCCCGCGCCCGTGCGCAGCCCGGCATGCTGGGCCCTCTGCATTGGGTTCTTTGCCTCTTACGGCCTCGTGCTCCTGTGCAAGATCCACTTCGCGCCGTTCGCCCTCGTGGCCGTGCCCCTGGCGCTCGACATCCGCCGGTCTCAGCGGCGGCTCCTCGTGGTCCGGACACGTCTCGTCGTCCCCATGGCGCTCCTCACCCTCCTCACGATCGCATATGTGGCCGCCGTCTCGTTCAACAACAAGGCCGCGTTCGACAGGCTCACGCCCGTCATCGGGAGCGAGCGCGTCCGCTACTGGGGCGCGTGGGAGCAGGTGTTCGAGGTCCACCCCGAGCTCGCGTCGCGCGCGAGTCTGCGCGAATTCCGCGACGGCGGCACCCCGTACCGCTTCCTGCACGGCGTCGACAAGGAGTGCGGCGGCATCGAGCGCTTCGCCTGCACGGGCCCGAGAAACGCGGAGCAAAGGCAGAGGCTCCTCGCGGCGAGCGGCCTCAGCGCGCCCGTCGAGACGTTGCGCTCCTTCGCCCTCGGGTTCCTCGGCGGCGGCAAGCAGGAGATCCTGTCGTTGCGCTCGCGGGTGCTTCGGGTCAACGGCGACGACGGGACAATCGCGAGGTGGCAGAACGAGATGCAAAAGAGGTTCGATGGCGACTTCAACCACGGCGCACCGGCGCGGATCGTGCCCGGATTGTGCCGCTCGGCACGCGGTCCGGAGCTCATCCGCGTCCCCCAGGCGGTGCTTACGTTGGCCGCGATTTTCGCCCCCGCGTGGCTCTGGTTCCGTCGTCGGCTCGCGCTCCACGGTCCGGCCTTGTACGCGCTCGCCGCGTACATCGTGGTGATCGCCGGCTTCTCGCTCGGGTTCCTCGACGAGTGGCGCTACGTGGCCCCGGCTTGGGCCGTGCTCGCGGTGGCGGCCCTCGGAGATGCGGTCCGGGCAATGCGGGGAAAAAAGCCGGTCAGTCCTTCCACATGAGCTTCCACGGATTGTGCTTGAGATCGCGCAGGAGCTCCTTGAGATCGTCGTAGATCTCCTCGTCGGCCATGAGCTGGCCCACGGTGCCCTGCCCTTTGCGGATGCGGTCCACGAGGCCCTGCACGTCGCTTAAGGTGGTGTCGGCGCGCGTCGCGACCTCGT
>JAQTNF010000083.1 GCA_028713995.1 Deltaproteobacteria bacterium
GGCCCACCCACTCGACCAGCTGGGCGAGGTGGGCCGCCGGGATCCGAGGCTTGCGCGGCTGCCACAGGACCGCTGGCTCCTCCCCGATCGCGATCACGATCTCGCGGCGCCCGCCCTAGATCCCCTCCGGGTAGGCCCAGATGCGCGGCCCGTGGCGCGCGCGCCCGCGATGGCCGATCCAGATGCCGTAGGGCAGCCCTGCCACGGGCAGCGTTAGGTTGGCCATCATGAACGGATCCTGGCCGCCGACGAGCACCCGCAGGGTCTCGATCAGATCCTCGATCCGGTCACGCAGGCCAATGGCCATCCTCCTCATCGATCCGGAACTTCCGCCCCCGGGGTCGGGTGCGTGGTCGTCAGCACGATGTACATCCCGGTCGCTCGCCCCTTTACCCCTCCCCTTGAGTCTCGTTGCCATGATGAGAACGTAACCCAGGCATGAGACAGGACGTGTCGCAGGGGGGTGGGACAAGGAAGAGAGCGACAGGAGGTGAGAGATGGCGATGGAGTGGCGATTGTGGCTCGGTGGTGAAAGCGACGACCGGCCGTTCGTGTTCGGCGCGCTGGGCGAGCACTCGTGCTGCGGCGCGGGCGCGTTCCTCGTTGACCAGGTGTGCTACTTCGCCGATATTCCGAGCCGCCTCGCTGGGCCGGAGGCGGTGCCCGGAGCGTCGTGCGTGGTGGCCGTGGACGCGCCGCTGCTCGCCCGGGACGCTCGCGTCGCTGAAGAGATCCCAGACAGCGCGGGGTGCCTGCTCGTGGTCCCGACGAATTCGTCCGATGACGAAGTGGAGGCCGCACGAGCTGCCATGCGGAATCGCGCCACGTGGATAGCCCTCGCCCACTCCCCGGTCGAGGGTCACTTTGGCCGCGGCGACCGCTGGGACTGGCTCCTCCACGCGTCCGATCAGGCGGCACGCCTCGTCACCCTCGCCTTCGCGTACCCCGATTTCTTCGCGCGCTTCCGCGAGAACGCCGGGACGATGATCGTCGGCTCCGTCTACTGGGGCGGAGAAGAGGCCGCTGGCATCACGGGCCGCCCCTTGGGCGACCTGTTTGCCGAGTCTCCCGTACTCGACCCCGCGTCGTGGCGTGTCGTTCGTGCTCGGTGGCTGCTTGAGATCGCGTCCCGACCGACGCCGTCTTTCCTCGCCACCCTCGACCGCGCTCTCGCCAGCCTGACCCCGGAGCAGCGCGCCGAGGTGGACATCCGCCACGGCCCGGGGATCCGCGATGACGATCCCCCGCATACCCTCTGGCGGCTGGGGGTTGTGCATACAGTTGCCGAGTATCAGTAGCAGGCGAACTGTAGAAAGGACAAGGAATGATCTCTCAACGAATCGAAACGACAAAGGACCGCGAAGGCCTCCCGGCCGGCCTTCCCACGGGCTTTCGGCAGCTCGACGATCTGATCGGCGGCATGAAGCCCGGCGACCTCATCGTCCTGGCAGGCCGCCCGTCGATGGGCAAGACCGCGCTCGCGCTCCAGATGGTGTTCAACTCGGTTAGGGGAAACGGCCGATTGGCGCTCTTGTTCTCCCTCGAAACATCGAAGAAGTACCTTGTCCGCCGTCTGCTCTCCACCGAGGGACGGATCGATAGCTCCAAGATACGCGAGCCACGCCGTCTCGAGGAAGCGGACTGGCGAAGGCTCATGGTCATGAGGAGGGTTTTGCAGAACGCGCGGGTACACATGGACGACACGAAGCCTCTTACGACGCTCGACATTCTGCACCGCAGCCGGGAGCTGCACGCCGAGGGTCGTTGTGATCTGGTCTGTGTCGACTCTTTGCAAATGGTGTACCTCCCCGATCAATCTGCATCCCGCGGCAGCGCAGCAAGCCACGATCGGAAGTGCTCTGAGATCGCGCGTGCCCTAAAAGGGCTCGCCGTGGAGCTTTCCGTGCCCGTCGTCGCCGTGTCGCAGCTTAAGCGCCCTCCGGAAACACGCGCCGACAAGAGACCGTTGCTAGGTGATCTAGGCAGAGAAGGCGCTGTCGGCCGGTTCGCCGATGTCGTGCTCTTCCTCCACCGAGACGCACTCTCCAAACGTCATAGACCGCACCGGGACATCGCAGAGGTCATCGTCGCCAAGCAACGGAATGGACCAGCCGGCACCGTGCGCCTCGGCTACACCCGTGAGTACCCGCGTTTTGACGACCTTCATGGCGAGAGTTGATGCATTCACTGCCCCCCCTGAGCCATGCTATATTCCATGCGATAGCGAATGAAGCTGGCTCTGGGTGACTTGCCAAGGAGACAAGACGAGATGCTGACCGCAAAAGAACTTTCCGAGGTTTGTGTTTCGGTTCTTGATGATCAAAAGAATAAGCTGGACATGGTAGCCGCCAGGACGCGGTCGAAGGCGCTCGAATACTGGTTGCAATGTGAGCTCGTTGCCAAGCTGCAAGAGCAGTACAAGGACGCATATCGGATGGTCGTCTCAGAATGGTATATCCCAATGAAGTTTGCTGGTACTAAGCGGGGCATGGGCGAGTGCGACATAGTCATGATCCACAAGAACAGACAGGAGCACATTCACGATTTGTACCACTGGAATGATCCACGCGGGCCGGATGATCTGCTAGGTGGGACCTACATTGAAATCAAAACAAGCATCCACAACGATTTTTCTCCGAAGGCGAGCAAACCAGTCATTCTAAAGCGGCTCCGCCCCGATATCGGCCGAATCCAACGACTCCGCGAGCACGCGAAGATTGAGGGTGTTGAGGCTGACGGGTATCTGATCGGAGTCTTCTTCGACGCGACTCCGATGGATGAAGGAGGGAGAAAGCCTTCGGTTGATCAGCCGAGAAAACCTTGTTTGGACCAGATGACTGGTTGGTTTGATGACGATCCAGAATTGAAGGACAGAGTCTGCCAAAGAATCGAGTTTCAAGATCATTACGGCATAATGGCGTGTATCTGGAAGAGATAACCGGACTACCGTACCCACTCCGCAAGCGGAGCCAGTATCGATTTCCACAGTCGCCCTGCATCCCACTCCTCGCGGCCTGCGGGGCATGGCGCGCCAGTGGCGTATTCCACTGGAATGCCGACGAAGAAATCGATCCAGACCCAGGGGTCGGCGTCCAACGCACCAAGGGCATGGGCGAGCGATGCGAAGTCTTTCACTGTCGCCATGACCTTGAAAGCCTTGTCAGGGCAACGATCCTCGTCCGGCAGGGACAACGTTCCATCCGTCGTAAATCGCGCCCGCCAGATGTTCTGCGGCGGCTTCGGAGCTTGCGGATCGAAGCTGTCGGGATCGAGGCTGTGTCCTCCGGACAGCTCCACTTCCACATCCCGCCCGGTTTCTCTTGCGATCGAAGTTGCCGCCTCCGTCACGCGAGAGAAAGACCGGAGCAGATGGTGCCAGCACCAATCGTCTTCCATGAGATAGCGCCGTCCCTTGGGGCTGCGGTAGGCATCCCTGACGGCCGGTCCCAGTCCCTTTTCCACGTTGAGGGTGATGAGCATCCGTCCGGGCCGCGCGGCAGGGGCCGTAAACAGGTACTTGCCATACTTGTAGGCGGGATTCTCGCTCGACGGAGAAAGCCACCATTCCGTTTTTCTCGGCTGATGGCGGTTCCACGGAAGTGGATATAGCTTGCTGAACTTGGACTTGACCTCCGGCAACAGGCCTACGGCCTTGCAGGCATCCTCGGGAGAATCATACGGCACCCACACTGGAAGCTGCTTGATCATGCGAAATTCTCCTTTGTTATTCATCTTACCTCCTCCACCACCTGACATTTCCCCCATTCCCAGACGCTCCCTCGGAGCCCGTCTTCCTCTCCTCTTCCTCTCTATCCAGATCCCGGTGCCAGTCGCGAGCGCACGTGCGGTCCGTGACGACGAGCGTAGCGCCAAGTCGCGCGGCCAGCGAGCCGTCGGCATAGCCGTCCACCCATTCCGATTCGATCCAGCCGGCGATAAGCGACCCGAGGTCCGCGAGCGACACGTCGCCCGTCACGACCACGCCCAGCTCCGTGTGCTTCACGGCGAATTCGTGCTTTCCCATGGAACCCTCCTCCTTCCCATCATTCGCGCCTTCGGCGCTCGGCGCTCACCCTCTCGATGAGCTGCTTCGCCGTCTCGTAGGAGCGCCCCTCGGCGCGCGCCAGCTTGGCCTCCGTGTCAACAAGTTGTCCGGAAAACGCCCAGATTAGACAAAGGCGGCGTTCGAAGATCCCAATTGTCTTTGTCATGCTCGCGCATGCTTCGTCGAGATCGGCAGCCTCGACTGACACGTGCTTCCACTCCTCCGTCGACCTTCCCTGGCACGCGACTCGTTGATCTCGACGGACGCGGTCCAAGTTCCGCCGCGCTTCCTCGACCCTGCGGCGGCAGATCTTTGCAAAGGCGCGGCTCTTTTTCAGCTTGGCGACGATCCGGCGCTGCTCCGGAAGCGGGACGACCGGAACGACGAGGTCTTCCAACGCGCCCCACTCCACCGCCACGGGCGCCGCCCCGGACGCCCGCCTCTCCTTCTCGCTCCGAATCCAAGCGAGGACGTAGAAAACCCAGTCCGCCGGGATGCCGCCCAGCGGCCGCAGAGCCGCAAGGCCCCTCCCGATCGCATACCGTCGAGTCGCGATCAGCGCGTGGCCCACAGGCTCATGCACGGAAACGATCACGTCGCCTCGATGCGCGATCGTTGCGGATCCCGTGCACCAGACCCGTGGCTTGGGGGGGTGTGACCGAAACTTCGGGCTCCACCTGAGGAACGGAAGGCCCCGACCGTCGTGGTTGAGCGCGCGTTTCGGTGGATTCTCGCCCATCACCACCGTTGCGATGTCGGAGAGCGGCGCCTCGGCCCACCCCTTTCTCAGCTTCCTTTCACTCATGGCACAACCTCCCCGCTGCCGTCGTCGCTTTGTCTTCGATGTCCCTTTCACATCAGTCTGTGCCCAGAGTGAGACAGGCGGTGTCTCGGGTGGGTGGGAAAAGGAAGATGATGGTGGAGACGTCGCAACTCACGAAGACCGAGAAGAAGATCCTGGCAGGGCTCATCTCGATCATCGGTGAGGAACGCTTCGAGGCCGACTGCCGGCAAACCAAGGACAGGCTGGTCGAGAGCCTGTGACCCACCCGAGCCCGCGGTGAATGCGCTTGAAGATCTGGTCGTCGAGCCAGGTCACCGCCGTCATCACGCGCCTGAACGACTCCTCGTCGCCGGGCCAGAATTCCACGGCCACGCTCTTGTCGGTCTCGGCGATGAGGGGCCAAGCGATAGGCGCGAGTCGGCGGACGTCGTCGACGCGCACATGGAGAGAGTCGCGGGCGCCCACGTCACTCCGACGACTGCAACGGCCGCACGGCCGCTGCGAACGAGACCGCCGGGTATCGCATCCACGGCTTCCCACCAGGTTCGCTCCACGTCATCGCGGGCGGTAGCCGCCACAGCGCATGCCACGCCACGGGCAGGCCCGCCGCCTCGGCGCTTGCAGACAACTCGGCGATCAGCCCCTCGTGCCGCCGGTAGCTCTCCTCCAGCGGTAGCCGAGGTTGGGGGTTCGCGGCGGGCCGCGTGTGAACCAGCACCAGCATGTTGAGCAGGAACGCGCGCTCGTCAGCCCCAAGGAGTCCGGCGACGGCCGCCCCATCGACGCCCGCAACAGCATCGAGACCGTTTGCCCACGCACGACGGACGCTGGCGGCAAGCGACACACTCCGAGCCGGGACGAGCACCTGGCGTTCCTCGGCCAGGACGACGAGCCTCCCACGTGGCCACCCGCCCGGTGGGAACGGATCGCGCCCGATCAACCAGTCGTGGAACGTCCCCTCCAGCCACAGCGCTGGCCAGCAACAGCCATCCGGGTCGCCGCCCCGACGCCGTACGCGCTCGCGGATCATCCGAGGGTCCCGGAGCGCCAGGTCGAACGACAGGGACATCCTCATGTAGAGAGTGCTCGGCATTCGCGGGCTGGTGCATGCCGCGTCGAACGCCCCGGTCGCGTCGTGCGTTCGGCGACAGCGGCTCGCGAACGAGCGCATGAGCCACGTCAGGCAACTCGCCAGCCTCGCGCCACCGGGGAAAGGTGGATCGAGCCCCACGATGCAGACCTCGCCGTTGCGCGACCAGCTTTCCCAGTATACCCCGGACTCCTGGCGCCAGTCCGGCACTCTCCGGTCGAGCACTCCGTGTGTGGTCATCGCGGCTCCCCGCTGCCGTCGAGCAGCCCAGGATCGCGGAGGTGCACCTCGTGCCGGGCGAGGTGCAACCAGGGTTCCAGCGTCGCCCAACTGGAGCCGGCGGTATCGGATCGCGCCACGTTGACGGTGTTTAAAACGGTCCGGTCCATGCCCCACGATACGACTCACCCCCACCAGGAACAAGGAGAGACACCACAGGGGAACACTACGGCCACCCTTCTATCCCCGGCAAGGCATACTTTCATCCCCGCGGCAAGCCGCGGGGCATCCAGCAAAGCTTTCATGATTGTCTGATCGTTCCGTAGAACCGGGCTCCACCAGCATCAAGGGGAAGAGGGGCGATAGTTACCCGAACGACCTTCCTGTTCTACGACTGAACGAGCCCGAAAAACACCCACCCGTTCCACGACGTTCCGGTGATCTCCCGGGCGATCCGCGAGAGGCTGCTGTAGGTCTGGCCGTTGTATTCGAAGCCGCCGTCGGCGAGGACCGTGACCATGTGCTCGGCGTCCTTATAGGTGCGCGTGAGGACGGTGCCGGACTCGGGCAGGCGCGGGTCGCGACCGTCCCGCGTCTTCTTGTTGGCGCGACGGCTCGAACCAGCCCGCGGCGCGAGCGGAACCTTGCCGGACAGCTTCGCGATCCTCTTCTTGGCCTTGCCCGAGAGACCGCCCTCGGCCAACTCCTGGATCCGGTGGCCGAGCTTCTTCACCAGATACGGTTTGTTCCTCGACTTGGTCGGCTCGCCGAACAGCTCCTGGTACCGTCGGTGCAGGTCGCGCAGCGGGAGGCTCTGCAGCTCGGCGAGTTGGGCGGCGATGTCGATCGCGTTCTTGCTGCCCGTCGTCGTTCCTGTCTTCTTGCCCATTCCGGTCTCCTTTCGTTGGGCCCACTCTGTGGCGGGCCGCTGTATCGTGTTCCGGTCTGAGCACATAGCCGCTCTTGCAGCTTGAGAAGCCAAGCGAAATAGACACGCAATTACATGTAGTTGGCTTATGGCGAAGATGGCGGGACTCCGGATCGGCGTCCGGAGTGTGGACGATCATCAGAAAGCGCGGTGTCTCGATCGCGCTGAGCGCGATCGCGCTTCCTGATCGTCCTCGTCACTAGGCAATAGTGATGCAAGAAACGCCGGCCGGTGGCCTACGGTATTCCTCCTCTGCGAGCGCCGTGTCAGAGATCCAGATGACGCCCTGGGTGAGGGCGTCGACCATGTCGTCGTGTCGGCCGAGCGGGAAGTCGAGCAGCTCGCTGACGAGGTCGCCGCGGTTGGGTTTGGCGAGCCTGGCCGGGTCCATTTGGCTCGCGAAGACCACTTGGCCGTTCTTCAGGTGCGGCGCGATGCGGTTCACCCGCATCCGCTTGCTGCCCTGGGGCCTGACCAACTGAACGTTGAGCCACGGCTCCTGCTGGTGCAGGAACTGCGCCAGCGACGCCTGGTACGCGACGTCCTCGACCAGCACCGTCGCCTTGTTCCAGTGCTTCGCCTCCTTGACGATGCGCTCCACCTGCTCCGGTGCCGATAGTCGCGCGCGCCACGCGTCGACGATGTAGGCCTTCCGTGCTTTCTCCTGCACTGCGAGGACGACCGCGCCGAAGTAGTCGTTATCGTCGCGGTCGCCGATCGCGAGGTCGCACGACAGCACGAGTTCCACGTCGTCAAATGTCAGTTTCCCGACATCCTCATACTGGATCCAGTCCGGGTGCACCGGGGCGTAGGACTCGTCCTGCGGGATATTGCGGTAGGCGCGTGAGAACTCCAGCGGGCCGATCTCCTCGCGCCGTTTGAGCAGGCGTTCCTGGCTCCAGACCTCGGGCCAGATCGCCTCGCCGTTCTCGCCCACGGCGTAGACCAACTTATGGAAGGTCGTGTTCACGAGCAGCGCGTGCGAAAGGTCCAATTTGTGCCACAGCGTGGAGATGTAGACGATCCGGCCGTCCGGTTGCAGGAGCTGGACCCAGTTGGAGAACCAGGCCTTCTTCACGGCGTCGCGGAGCGCGGGCATGAGGAGCGCGTTCCGCTGATCAACCACGTCGTCGGCGATCAGGAGGTCTGCGCGACCGCCGGTCGCCGTGGACATGATCCCCAACGCCTCGACGCTCGCGTCGCGGCTGATCGACGTGCGTTTCACGATCATCTTGTGTTGGGTCCAGCGGCCGCGTTCCGCGGCGATCAGTCCGGGGAACACCTCGCGGACCTGGGGGTTGCGCTCCAGGTGCTCGCGGATCTGGAGCAGGCGCTCGACGGCCTTTGCGTCCGAGGCGCAGACGATCTTGATCCGCAGGTCCGGGTTGTGCCCGAGTTCCCAGATGGCGCGCGCGATGATCTGCTCGCTCTTCCCGGAGCCCCTCGGCCCGGCGATGAGCAGCCGCGGGTGCTTGGCGATCGCCTCCTGCCACTCCTCGTGGAACCACGCCTGCCGGAGCGGCTCGCCGGTGCTGTCACGAAAGGCGTACTCGATGAACGCGTTGGGGTCCCGGCGCGCGGCGGCGATCCGCGCGATCTTCGCCCGCGCCGCCGTCTCCAGCAGCTTCGCGCGAGGGATCTTCGCCACCCTGGCCTTGGCGAGCACCGGGAGGTGGAGCCGACCGGGGCGCCAGCCCTCGTGAATCGGGCCGTACTTCAACTCCTGCTCGGCTCGGATCCTGTCGATGTCGTTCGTGGTCATCGGTTCACCTCCCCGGCGCGCGGCGCGCCGGCGACGCGGGCAGCTTGCCGCTGGTCACGTACTCGCGCAGATCGTCGTCACTCAGGTTCTCGAAGCCGGAAGTCATCTCGACCTTGAGGTCCGCCTCGCCGAGCAGCGACAGCTGGAGGCGGATCATGCGGTCCAGCGCGCCGGACAGCTCGACCGGCATCGCGGCAGATGCCTCGGGGGTCAGCGTGAGGCCGTCCGCGGCGAAGCTCTCGGAGATCTTCGCGTCGAGCACCGCCATGAAGCGGTCTATTTTCTGCAGCGCCTTGTGTCGCGTTTCTGCTATCGCGTCATCCTCTCGAGCCTGCACCTTCGACACGATGTCGGCGAGCCGCTCCCGCAGCGGCCGCAGGCCGCGCGACGGGTCGCCTTGCTCTACGTAGCGACGCACGGTGCGCGGATCCAACCGGCAGCGCTTCGCGACACGGCCCAGGTTCTGTTCCTCCAGGAAGGCGCGGAACAGCTCGTCGTACTTGGCGCGGGTTATCCCCGCCCGCTGCCCCTTGCGCGGGCGCCGGAGGCGCCGGGGTGGTTGGTCTTGCTCGGTCGTCATGATCGCCTCGCTTGGTTCTTCGCTGGGCGCCCGCCGATCTCCACGGCGATCCGCGCCCGCAAGTATTGGGACGCGACCCCGTGGATCGTACCGTCCGGGTAGATGAGCCGTTGCCGTCGCGCGGCTTCGAACAACGCCTGGGTTTGCGGCGCGCTCAGCCGCAGCGACCTCGCCAGGCTGCTGGTCTCGACCCCGCGCTGGCTCCAGAGCCAGTCCCAGAGGGCCGGGAGATCATCGGACGGAGGCTTCCGCGCGCTCGACGGCGTCACGGTCCACGGGGTCGCGGGCCAGACCGAGAGGAGCTTCTGGAGCGCGAGATCATCGAGCAGGACGACGACCTGCTCCGCCTGCTCCAGCGAGCGAAATGCCGCCACGGCTTCGTCGAACGCGACGGTTTCCGTTTCCCGCGTCATCGCCGCTTCTCCCGCTTGCCCTTGCTGCCGCCGGTGTACAGCTCCCAGCGCCGCACCGCGGCGTCGACGAACCGTGGGTCCAACTCGACGAGGCAGGCGCGGCGGCCGCACGTCTCGGCCGCGATGAGCGTCGAGCCCGACCCGCCGAACAGATCGAGCACGACACCGCCCTCGGGTGCGGAATTGAGGAGCGCGCGCCGCACGAGCCCCACCGGCTTCTGCGTCGGGTGGATGTATCCCCTTCCGTTCCCCATCTCCATCTCAAGGACTGACGCCTGATCCCGCTTGCCGAGCCACGTACGGCTCGCGCCGCGCTTCCAGCCGTAGAAGACGATCTCGTGCTGTGGGTGATAGTCCCACCGACTCAGCGCGAACCGTCCCTTGTCCCACACGAGCGCGGCTTGGAAGTGCCAGAGATCCTCCGGCCAAGCGGCCCAGAAATGGCGCGCCTCCCAGCCCGCGGGTCCGCAGATGTAGATCGGTGCACCGGGCTTGAGGACATCGTCTGCCGCCGCGAAGCTGTGGCAGAGCAGATCTCGAAACTGCCCTTCTGGCAGGGCATCGTTCAGGATCCGCCCACGCGCCGGAGCGGCGGAATGACCGTTTCGACGTCCGCGGTGCTCATCGTGGACGTCAACATGCGCTCTTTGACGGGCGGTTTGACCAGACCGCCCGGCGGACTGCGCATCATGCCGATTACCGACGTCAAGGTGCGCGCTTTGGCGGGCGGTTTGACCGAACCGCCCGGTCGTCGACTCGGCATGACCGCGACGCGCACTCCGGCCACACGTGCGCTCGGGGACGGTTCGCTCATTCCGCCCTCGCGAGGCTCCACGTTCGGCTGGGCAGTAGTCCACACCGTACGGCGGATCCGTGAACAGCGCGTCCGCGAGCCCCCCCTCTGTGAGACGGGCGACGACGTCCGGATCGGTCGCGTCGCCACACAGGATGCGGTGCGGTCCGAGGCACCACAGGTCGCCGACGCGGGTCGTCGGTTTGTCGGGCGGCTCGACCGCCTGATCCTCGTCGATCCGGCCGGTGTCGATACCGTCTCGTAGATTCTTCCTTCCGAGCTGCTCGAGCAGAGCGTCCAGCCGAATCTCCTTGAACCCGTCGAACCCGGAAGACAGCTCCTTCAGCAGCGCCCTGACGTCCGGCGTCCACTCCCCGGCGATGTGGGGGTTGTTCAGGGCGACGTTGAGCGCGCGCTCCTCGACTTCGGCAAGATCAACGACAACGACGTCCGTCTCCACAACTCCTTGTGCCTTGAGCACGTTCAGGCGCTGGTGCCCGCCGACCACCCTGCCCGTCCTTCTGTTCCAGACGATAGGCTCCACGCACCCGAACCGGGCGATGCTGGCGCCGAGCCCCGCGAGCGCGGCGTCCGAGATCTTTCTCGGGTTCCCGTCCCACGGCGCCAGCTCCGAGATCGGCATACGGCGGATCTCGTGCCGGTGCGGGGAGTGACGTTCCGCGCTGCCGTGCGCCGGTGCCGCTTCGATTTTTGTACTTCTTCGAACTGGTCTGCTCATCTTGTGTCTCCGTTTGTCAGGACTCATAGGTCTTCGACCTCGCCAGGCCGAGCACGGCGGCGACTTCTTTCGGACGGAACAGCATTTTTTCTTCCATGGCACTTCTCCCAGGGTTTCTGCGTTTCCCGTTGACCTTCTTTGGCCTAACATGTAGAAATCATCCTGTATGTGTGTATAGGAGATGACGTGCCACGCTATCCGAAACAAGAACATCCGCAAGGAACGCCATGGTGGAGATGCTCGGAATACCGTGTGCTGGATGAACATGTCACTCCGGCACCAGGGGCTACAGTCGAGGAGATCGATCCTTGGAAAAGCTATGAAACGCATCCCGTGAAGCGCGTTCACGAGTCTCACGATCCGGCTTACATGGAGTTGGCCAACATCGCCCGGAGAGCATCCGCCAGGAAGATGGAGATCGAGAGGTCTGGAGCGACTCCCTCTGTTGACGTGTCGGATCTGGTGAGGTGGTGTGCGACGTACGGTCTTCTAGGTCTGCTCCCCCATCGAGTGATCGAAGTCGTTCTGCCACATCAGGAGACCGAATCCGGGTACAGGCAAATGAGATATATTCGCGGTGTTGATGGTTGGACGGAATCTGATTGCGTTACACTGAAATTTGAGAAGCCACTGCTGCATCGCAGAAGACCGAAGAGACGTCTGACTTTCGTTCAGACATCCAACTCCATCCCTGCTGCATCCATGACGATCTCTGGCTCTCCATCTCTCGCTGAGAACGTATACATGGTGTTGGACGGGGCACCGACAGAGATCCATTTCCCCGAGGGGAGCGTTGCGGAATCCCTCGATCGTACTTGGGCACGATCTTTCGAGAGAGATGAAGCCTCAGTCGGCGACGTAGCGAGCATGTACCCGAAGCCAAACTCGGACGGGTTCTGGCAAAGGTACCGAGAGCCGGTTGGGGACATCCTCAGAATCGGGGACATCATCGCGGGTGTTGTCGATCATGCCATTGCTTTCAAGGAGAAGACCGCGCCCAGGGATGTGACAACCCGTCGTCACGAAGACACTCTCTACCTGGGACGATTTCTGATTGGCGTCCAGCCGACGCTATTGATCAAAGAAGAGGGACAGGTGGTCGAGGGTTGGGCCTATTTTTCCTTTCTCGGCGTGATGGGATTGATGATGAGATATGATCTGACGAACCCGCGAGTCACCTTCAAAAGGTGTGAACGTGACGGCTGCACTAATACCTACCGCGCGTTCCGTCAGGACGAGTTGTACTGTTCAAAGAAATGCAAGGACGTTGTGGCTCAGCGCAAGGTTCGGCAGAAGAGAAGTTCCCCGACAACGAACACCGCTGCGACAAAACGGCGTCCTGGTCACCGTCGAATCGCAGAGAGGCATGATGGAGGAACCCACGCGAGGAACCCGGCGAGGTCACGGTGAACGCGTTAGCCCAGAGTGAGAAACGGTAACGGACGGAATGCGCGGGTGACGAACTGCCGTCCTTCGATCGTCAGTCGCACCTGTGCCACAGCAGCGTGAGAACGGCGTTGTAGCTCCCCAGCTTGATCGAGTGTTCGTACACCTCACGGCCTTCGGCGCGCGAGTCGTCGCTCCAGGAAGACCCGTCGAGAAGCTGCGGGCGGTCGTCGACCGCCTTCCCGGCGAAAATGTCGCCGGCATATGTATTCGTGGTGAGTCGCCGCGCCTTGCTCAGCGTGAATGCAAAGTTGTCGGTCTTCGCCCACCAGTCGATCACGCCGCCGGTCGAGTGAACGAGGGCGCAAGGCTCGGGCGCGAACGTTATGAATCGGATCGCGGTCGCCGTGAGAGATGTCTGGAATGTTGCCGCCAGCTCCCGAACGTCCTTCAGTGATGGCCGATCTCGATCGCACATGCGCTCGAAGAGCGTCTGCGGCATCAGGAGTTCGGCTGCGAACTCGTTGGCCTCCACTTCATGGCCACTCGTGCGATACCAGTCGTTGAGGTCCGTGCTCGTGCAGAGCTTGAACTGGTCCACGTCCGCATGCTGCAGGAAGTGGCCAAGTTCGTGGGCGATCACGAAGCGCCACTTCTCGCTGTGACGCGCACGCAAATCGACGACCATTAGGCCAGTCTTGCCCGTCCTGAGGAGATGCCCTTCTTCATGCCCGAGGGATCGATAGGTCACATAGGCACCGCAGTGTGCGGCGATGAGCTCGATATCGATCTCTTCGGGTCGGCGAATTCGAAGCGATTCGGTTAACTTCTGGGCCGCGCTACGAACGATAGACAGTGGTCGGTTGGCCTTCATTCACCTTCAGGATCGTCACTGGATTCACTCGCGAGTTGCCGAAGCATTTCGATCTCTGCCAACAACTCATGGAGTTCATCTTCGTTTGCCTCTTCGGGTTTCCGTTTTCGGAACGCCGCAACCACGGGAGCACTAAGGCGAGGGTCGCGCCGCGCGAGATCGATCTGGCGCAGCATTTCCGACTTCGGCAGCCTCGGCCGGTCCGCGGCAGGCGAGATTGCGGATCGTGCAGACAAGAGGCGTCGCCGCGCTTCCTCCTGCCACGCCAGACGATTGCGTTCCAGGAGTTGAGCTCCGAGGTCTTTGCCCTCGCGACCAATTGCGTCGGGATCTCCCCCAGCCGCCCGGATAGCAGCGTCGACGTCCTCCTCTGAATACGCGTCCGTCAAGACGTCCTGCGCTAGAACTGCGTCGAGGTGCTCAAGGACTTTCTCATCAGAGGGCGGCGTCTTGGGCATTTGCCACCTCCGTGTCGAGAAGGCGCTCGACAGCCTGCCGGTGCTGGTTCAGACGGTGCCTCGCCTTGTAGACCGCGCCAATCGGCACCTTCAGCCGAGCTGCCTGTTCCGGGGCCGCATCGACTCCGTCAAGGACTAGAAACAAAATCTTCTGACCGAGGTCATCGCCATCGAGGCGTTCCAACAGGACATCGATCGCGCGCCGAGCGCGTTCCGCGGACGCGGCCCGATGTTCCGGCGAGAGATCTGGCGCGGATATGCCGACCTGCATCTCGCGGGGCGTCATGTCGGTCACCTCTTCCGTTGTTGTCGAGCTGTGCCTTATACGGTTCCTGATCACGCCATTGGCGATGCTCCCCAGGTAGAGGAACAGATCTGGTTGTTTCGTAGTGTCCCAGTCAGCGTAGTTGGGATCGAGAAAGCGCCGGATCGCCTCTTGGGCGATCTCCTGCGCATCATCGATCGATCCTCGACAACCAAGCCGCCGTTGCACGAAGAGGGTGAGCCGCTTGGACGCTGCGCCCCAATCGATGCTCTCCGAAGTGTCGAACGGGACCTTGGCCATCCGGATTCTGTCCTTCGCCCCGACATGAAGAGGTGCCAACACTCGCGGTTTTTCCCCCTAAAAAGCCACTAGACCCGTAACCAAGCGAAACCACAGAGAATAGGTGACCGTGGGGAAAACCACATGGCTCGCTACCTCTCCCTTGCAGGTGGCCGAGATATCCTCGAACGCCACCATAGCCGCGAAGGGAGCAAGTATCATGGCTGCAGAGAATCGTGAAGGTCCGAAGTATTTCGTCGACATCGAGGGCACCGTCCACCCCTGGGAGAAAGACACGATCACCACGGAGGAGATCTTGGCGCTCGGGGGTTGGGACGCCTCCCAGGGCGTGATCGAGGTGGACAAGGACAACGTCGAGCGGACGCTCAAACCCGGCGAGGTGATCGAACTCAAGCCCGGCCACGGGTTCAGCAAGAAGGTCAAGTGGAAACGCGGTGTCACACTGTCCGACCGGATCGGGCAGGAACTGGCGCTCCTCCGCAAGAAATACCCCGACCTCGAGTACGTGGCCGCCGGGCAGTGGGCGCGCATCCCGTCCTACCCGCTGCCGGAAGGCTGGAACCGTACGATGACCGACGTGGTCTTCGCGATCCCGGTTGGCTACCCGGCGACCGCACCGTACGGCATTTATGTCCCGGCTGGCATCCTGCACAAGGACGCGCGGCCGAACAACTACACCGAGCCGGCGTCGAACACACCACCGTTCTCGGGCTCCTGGGGCATCTTTTCCTGGTCGCCGGCGGACGGCGAGTGGCGTCCCACGGCGAACCTGCAATCGGGCCCCAACCTCCTCAACTACGTTCAAGGCTTCGCCAACCGCTTCCGCGAGGGCGCGTAGATGGCGAGCATCCTGATCGACCTGCCGCCGCCAATCTACGAGGCCGTGTTGAAGCACCTCCTCCCGCCCAACGCGCACGACGAGGAGGCAGCGTTCCTGTTCGTCCGCGACGATATCGGAGTCGCGGACCGGACGATGGCGCTCCTGGAGTGGATCCCGGTGGAACGCGCAGGATTTGCCTATCAATCGGCTGGGTACCTCGAACTCGCCGATGAAGTGCGGCCCGAGGTCATCAAGCGAGCACACGACCTTGGCGCCTGCATCGTCGAGATGCATTCGCACCCCTCCCCCTGGCCCGCTGCGTTCTCCCCCACGGACTTGGCCGGCCTCGAGGAGTTCGTGCCCCACGTCCGCTGGAGGCTCAAGCGTAGGCCCTACGTTGCTATCGTGATGGCCCCGTCGGGCTTCGACGCTCTCGCATGGACGGACGAGTCCGGCAAGCCCGAGCCGATCAGCGGGTTGCTTGTCGCAGGTAACTTGCTCCGCCCGAGCGGCATCACCTTCGCGCACAGGCTCTCCGCGGAGGTCGCCGATGAGTGATCGCTTCGATCGCAACGAACAGCTCTTTGGAAAGGCTGGTCAAGACCTGCTCCGGAAGGCCCGTGTCACCATCGTGGGCGTCGGTGGGCTCGGCACGCACGTGGTGCAGCAACTGGCGCTCCTTGGCGTCGGCGGGCTCGTGCTCGTCGATGACCAACGCCTGGACGAGTCGAACCGTAACCGATACGTGGGAGTGGGGCCGGGGGATGTGGGGGAGAGGAAGGTCGACCTGGGCGAGCGGCTGGCGAAATCGATCGACCCGTCGATCTGCGTCGACAAGGTGTTCGCCTCCCTCGTCACCGTGGACGCCTTCGAGGCCGTCAAGCAGGCCGACTACATCTTCGGTTGCCTGGACAACGAGGGCGCACGGCTCGTGCTGACGGAGCTATGCGCAGCCTACGCCCACCCCTACATCGATGCTGCCAGCGACGTCGTCCCGGCATCGCCACCCGCTTATGGCGGCCGTGTGTGTGTGGCGTGGGACGGGGACGGCTGCGCGATCTGTCTGAGCGTCCTCGACGCGAAGGAGGCGCGTGAGGACCTCGAGAACCCGGAGGCACGCCGCGACCGGGATGCCATTTATGGCGTTCGCCGTGAACTGCTCGGCCACTCGGGACCGTCGATCGTGTCCGTGAACGGCGTGGTCGCCTCTTTGGCCACGACGGAGTTCATGGTCGCCGTCACGGGTATCCGTAGGCCCCAGCGGCTCCTTACGTATTACGGCCACCGCGGCACGGTCACCGTCAGCAAGGACGAGGTGATAGCGGACTGCTACTACTGCAAAGGGATCCGCGCGACCGGCGTGCGTGCCGGGGTAGAGCGCTACCTCGCGAGCCCGTGTCCCTCGAAACGCTGTCAACCACTCTCTGTTGAATCCGCCGGGGCAAAGAACAACTTGCTATCCCTCCCCTGAAGAGCGTCCATACGGCTGTGCCAAGCGCGGTTTCCTGAGTGATTCCGCGCTGTAGGAGGAAGCCCAGAATGGACGCGGTCGCCCGGAGCCTGTCAACCAGCCCGAAGAAGGTGGCCTCCCCTGCCCTGGTCCGCTGCGCGGTCTACACCCGCAAGTCCACCTCGGTCGGTCTGAACCAGGATTTCAACTCCCTCGACGCGCAGCGGGGGGCCTGCCTCGAGTACATCGCGAGGCGCGAGCACGACGGCTGGCAGGCGCTCGCCGAGGCCTACGAGGACGGCGGGTTCACCGGCGCCAACCTTGATCGTCCCGGAATGCAGCGGCTCCTCGCCGACGCGGACGCCGGGCTCATCGATGTGGTGGTCGTCTACAAGGTCGATCGCCTCTCGCGCTCGCTCCTCGACTTCGCGCGGCTGATGGCCCGCTTCCAGGAGTCCGACACCGCGTTCGTCAGCGTGACCCAGAACTTCTCCACCGCCGATGCCATGGGCCGCCTCACCCTCAACATGCTCATGAGCTTCGCCGAGTTCGAGCGCGAGATGATCAGCGAGCGCACGCGGGACAAGATGGGGGCCGCGCGCCGACGGGGCAAGTGGACCGGCGGCCTCGTGCCGCTCGGGTACCGGGCGGTCGAGAAGAAGCTGGTGGTCGACGAGGACGAGGCCGCGGTCGTCCGCGAGGTATTCGACCTCTACATAGAATTGGGCTCGGCCATGCGCGTGGCGCAGAAGCTGAATAACCTCGGCAGACCGAAACGGGCGCGCTCCCACAAGGGGGTGACCACGGTACACCCCTGGAGCCACGCGAACGTGCTCGGGATCCTCAAGCACCCCATCTACGTGGGCCTCGTCCGGGCCGGCGACGAGACGTTCCCGGGCGAGCATACGGCGATCGTCGCGGAGGAGAGGTTCGAGCAGGCCAACGCGATCCTGGGCGGCCGGCTCCGTCCGACCGCCCCCCAGGTGCGAAGCGACGAGTACCTGCTGGCCGGCCTCCTCCGCTGCGCCCACTGCGGCGGGGCGTTGACGCCGGTCTCGACCAGTCCCCACGGGAAGCGCTACCGCTACTACCGCTGCGTCACGATCGACAAGTTCGGGCGCCACGCCTGCCCGGCCGGCCAGCTCAGGGCCGAGGCGATCGAGGAGTTCGTCGTGGATCGGCTCCGCGAAACGGCCGCGGATCTCGCGGCGGCGCGTGCCGGGAAGACGGACTGGCTGACGCTCACCCTGCGCAGCTTCGATGAGACCTGGCCGCACCTGACCTGGCTGAACCGCAACCGACTCGTCCGTGCGCTCGTGGACCGCGTGGAGGTCGATCAGGTCAAAGGGGAGATGACGATCGACCTCGCAGACGCCGGGGCGGTAACAGATCTGCCTGAGGTGGGGTCGTGACGGCTGCGGTTCCCGAGACCGGGAGGCGCATCCGGGTCGGGTTCGCGAAGGTCCGGGACGGTCACGGGTTCACCCTGGCGCTCCCGACAGCACAGGTGGAAGAGGCTGCTCCTGCCAGGATCCCGCTCCGCATCGCGCGACTCCTCGCGTTCGCCCATGAGGTCGAGCGGAGGATTGCGGCCGGGGAAGTTCGGAACCGGGCCGCGGTCGCCCGGGAGCTCGGCGTCTCCCGTGCCCGCATCACCCAGATCCTCGACCTCCTGCTCCTCGCCCCGGATATCCAGGAGGAGATCCTGTTCTCCGAGGTCGAGCCCGGCTACCACCCCATCAACGAGCATGCCCTGCGCTGGGTCGTCCAGGCCCGCGATTGGCCCACCCAGCGCGCCCGCTGGCGCGACCTGAACGCCGTCTGATCCGCTGGTTCTGAGAGCGATCTCAGACCGGGGACGGGGCCCGAAAACACGACATCACCTGGACATCTCTTGGACAATGGGCGGAAAACACTTCTTAGACATCGGAGCGCGGAAACCCGCGCCGTTGGCGGGCCGCAGCGATCGGTTTCGCGGGCACCCCGCCGGATCGGCGCCAGTCTACGGAAACACAATTAACATGACGATGTAGTGCCGATAGTCGAACTGCGGAGCTAATCGAAGTGGGCCACGAACACGTGGCCATTTCGGTTAACGTCGAGCAGAGCGCCACTCGACAATAGGAAGGCCCCGGCGGACAACCGTCGGGGCTTTTCTTTTCAAGGGGTTCAGCCAACCGCGCGAAGCTGCCTGCCGCGATCGCCGAGTCGACTCTCAGAGTGTCTCAAAGAGCGTTGAGAGAGGAGCTCGCGCGCGAACGGTGATTTTTCTCAGAAACAGCGTCCTTCGTCGAAAACACGAGCAGGAGCAAGGCGTTGAAGCGTTTTTTCACGAATCTGAGGTGACCCACTCTGAGAATCGCCCAGATACGATGCGAATATCTCCACGGATGATCGGCCAACCGTGACCTTCGACGACGCCGTGACAACAAGTTACGGAGCGAAATGCCTTCGAATCTTCAGTCGAACGCCGGATCTATGATCATCGCGATAGGCTCGACCAACGTGTTCTCCGCCGTGCTGTCCGGAGTGTACCCGATCGCCCGGTACCCTCGCAGCCGGCGCTCGAACATCCGGGCAAGCATGGGAACGTGACGATCGACGTAGTCGTAGATCTGCACCTCGCTCTTGCCCGGGTGAAGTCTATGGAGGCGACCGGCGTACTGGACGAGCGTCCCCTTCCACGAGACCGGGAGCGCGAGAAAGAGGGTGTCCAGACGAGCGTCATCGAAGCCCTCGCCGATGTAGCGGCCTGTGGCCAGCACGAGCCGTTCCTCATTGTCCGGGATCTCCCTGAAGCGCTGGGCGATCGCCTTCCGTTGCTTGGCCCCCATCCCGCCCGCCAGGACGATCAGGTTGCGCGCGAAGCTGCGGAGCTTGGCCTCGAAGTGTTCGAGATGATCGCGTCTCTCGGTGAGCAGGATCGGCGAGCGGCCTTCCTCGAGCGCGGCGATGACGTCATTCAGGATGAGATCGTTGCGCGCGTCGTCGCTGGCGAGCCGGGTGTAGAGTTCCTGGATCTTCGGCTCCTCGTCGCCGTCAAGTCGGAAGGAGGTCTCCCGGAGGAGGAGCTTGTGCTCGAACGGTCGTTCGCCCGCTTGCTTCTTGGGATCGACCGCGAACCGGACCGGGCCGAGCTGCATCTCGGAAATCGGGTGGTGGCCGTCGCGGCGGTACGGAGTAGCGGTAAGGCCGGTGATGTACCGACCCTTGATCTCGGCGAGCACCCGCTCGAACGAGAAGGCCGGAACGTGGTGGCACTCATCGACGACGACGTGGCCATAGCGAGCGACCAGATCCTTGACTACGCCCTTGTGCACGAGGCTCTGGATCATCGCCACGTCCAGTCGGCCGTTGGCCTTGTCCTTCCCTGCGCCGATCTGCCCGATCTGCTTCAGGTCCCACCCAAGGAACAGCGCCAGCTGGTTGCGCCACTGGTCGAGCAGCGGCTGCCTATGGACGAGGACCAGCGTATTCCGGCCGCGTTTCGCGATGAGCTGAACCCCGACGACGGTCTTGCCGATACCGGGTGGCGCCACGAACACGCCGATATCGTGGGCGAGCAAGGCGTCGACCGCAGCCTCCTGCGTGTCCGTCAGGACGCCGTTGAACGTCACGTCGAGCGGCTCGCCCTCGCAGCGCTCGTCTCTCATATGGAGCTCAATGCCGTTCCCGCCGAGCAGTTCCTCGAGCTCCTCGAGACATCCCCGCGGCAGCGCGAGACGCAATTCGTCTTCTGCGAAGCACTGGATCACCCGCGGCGTCATCGCCGTTGAGAGGCGCATCGCCTGCTTCTTGTAGAACTCGGGGTTCTGGAACGCGGCCAGGCGCTTCATTGCCGTGATCAGCGCGGACGGGAGATCGACCTTGTCGATGAAGATCTGTTGGGCTCGAACCGCTGACACCGCGCGAGGCAGCGGCCCGTCAAGGCGTTTGGGACGCGGCCGGCCGGAGGGAGGACGGCTCCATGGCTCCGGGTCCGCCTCGTCATGGAACGCGGCCATGCGCACGCCGACCACCCGGCCTTGGCGCGTCGCCTCCATGGCGAGCCCGTCGACGACGAACGGGTCGATCCGCTCGACTCCCGCAAGGTGCGCCCACTGGAGATCGTCGGCGATCGGCGCGAGGTTCCCGTCGAGGAACACGGTATTGCCGCGCTCGCGCGCCTCCTTCTGCAGCGGGAGGGCGATGAGGTTTCCGAAGCCGCCCGCCGGCATCGTGTCCTGGTTCGGAAAGAGCCGGTCGTAGGAGGTCATCGAGAGCTGGTGCCGCCGCGACATCGTCTCGGTGAGGAGGTAGCAGCCCATCTTCCGCGCGATCACGGCCGGGACCGGCCTCGTGAAGAAGACCCAGACGTGCGCGCCTTCGCCTGAACGCGATCGCTCAACCAAGTGCGGAACAGTCATCGAGTGGCAGGTCTCAACGAACGCCGCGACGTCCTCGCGCCACGCCGCCTTGTCGAAATCGAGCGCGAGCAGCCAGCAGGTCTCGTCGGTGAGCATCGGGTAGACCCCGACGACGTGCTTGCCCCGAAGGTGGTCTGCGATCACCTGGTCGGTGACGGCTGCGAAAGCCCGGCTCGGGCACTCGCCGCACTTTACCCGCGGCTTGGCGCAGACCCCAGGGACCCACTCGTTGTCGCAGGCCGGCGCGTAGCCCTTCTTGCCCGTGCGTTGGTTCTCCCAGAGCCGCGGGAAGACGTCCTCGCGCCCGCGAAAGAACCTGCGGAACAGGGCGATCTTGTCCTCGACGGTCTCCGGGACAGGACCCTGGCCGAACGGGAGCGCCAGCGTGATCGGGGGCGGAGCCGACTCCTCGAGCTTTGAGAGCTCACGTTCGAGGTCGGCAAGGCGCACCCGGGCTTCGTCGAGCTTCGCCTCGTGACCAGCGACCATCTTGCGCTGCTCGGCGATGAGTGCAAGGAGCGCTTCCCTGCGAGAAATCATCTCGAAGCGCGCGGGGGCCGGCGGTTCGGAGTTCGGCTCCGGTCCCATGCCCACTTTTCTGGATGCCAGCGACCGAACGGAGCCTCCTCGACCAGAACGGGGTCGAGGAAAGCGCGCACGGCGACGACGAGATCGGCCAATGTTCCCCAGTCGAGCTCGTCCTCCCCGGCCATACGCCGGTAGACTTCAGTCCACGACTGTGGCGGCGGCGGCAGCGAAATTGGCAGCGCGTGCGTCCTGCGAAACTCGAACGTCTGCTCCAGGGCCTGGCGCAGGCGTCCTGCGTCGAGCTCACGGACCTTCGCGAGCAACGCGAGGTCGGGCAGATCCTTCACGCGCGAGTTCTCACGGTCGCGCGGCATCGTGTACGCGTGCAGTTTCTCGGCGATGTGGGACTCGGGGCGTCATTTCCTCCCCTTTCGAGGCCGACTCGATGTCGAACGAAACCGAAGACCGGATCGGCTGTGGGAGATTGAGTAGAACTGCTTGAGATAGGCGACCAGCCCTTTCAAGGTGCCAACCTCGCGAATTCTTGGCCGAAAAGTTGTCCCCGGCTGGCGGGGTATCGTAGCCGGGTTACATGCTGATGGCTGAGATCTTCGATAGGTTTGCCAAGAAGACTCCGG
>JAQTNF010000084.1 GCA_028713995.1 Deltaproteobacteria bacterium
GGACACCTTGATGACCGCGAGCGCGTCCTCCAGCGACTTCTGCAGGTCGCCCGAGCAGACGTCGCCGAACACCCCATGGTCGCCGAACAGGTCGACGAACCTCTTGAGGCGATTGGCATAGATCGCGCTACCGAAGGTCGAGCTGCAACCGCCCTGCTGGGCGCCGCCGATGCCGACCACCACGGAGCGATCCTCGCCGCCGGCGAGGTCGTTCACGAAGCCGGCCACCTCGGACACGTCGTACAGCCCCTTGCTGATGGCCTCGATGCAGCCCATGGGAGTCTGGGAAGAGTCCTCCCCGAAAACGCCGCCGTTCACGATGGAGCAGTCGTCTTCGTCCGTAATGAAAATGACGACGAGAAGCGATTTGTCGTCCTTGGTGTAGAATCCCTCGTTCGGGCCCCCGTCCTGGCTCTGATCTCCGAGCGCCAACTCGAGCGCGGCGAGCGGCATCTCATAGCCGCTGCCGTCCGTTCCCAGGGACGCCATGCACGAGAACTTCGTCGACACTTTGGAATCGGTTCTTTCCACCCACGGGTACTGGCCGAGCCCGCATTTGAGCCGCCCCTGGAAGGCGCCGTCCGGACCCTTGCTGTTCGTGGGGACGTTCATGGGAGCGCCCTGCTGCTTCAGCTTGAAGTTGCGCGTGACGCCCGTCGTCGCTACCGCGATGCGGTAGTTCACCTTGGTGTGCGCCGGCGTCTCGTACGCGTCGAGGACCTCGATGAACTTTGGGAAGTTGGCCACGAGGTTGTTCTGCTCCTCGATCATGGAACCCGAGTCGTCGATGATGAACAGGAGATCGATGTTGGAGCACCCGGCGCCTGTGTTGGTGTCGGTCCCCCCGTCCAGGTCTCCGCTGTTCGAGTCCGTGGCGGTGTCCACGGTCGAGGTGCCCGTGTCGTCGTCGTCGGACGAGGCGGGCGAGCAGCTTGCGCCTATCAAAACGAGGCAGAAGGTCGCGAAAATCAATGTCCTCTTATTCATGGGTCGTTCTCCTTCGCGCGGCCCGGTCGCCCCGGGCTCACTCCACTGGTGGGATATTTTCGCAGCTCACCGTAATGACGTCCAGGGCCGACTTGAGGCTCTGCCACAGATCACCCTCGCAGATGTCTCCGAAGAACCCGTAACCGGGCACCAGATCGATGA
Source organism: Deltaproteobacteria bacterium (assembly GCA_028713995.1). GTDB lineage: Bacteria > Myxococcota_A > Polyangia > JAAYKL01 > JAAYKL01 > JAQTNF01. The sequence continues at coordinate 1,150 of JAQTNF010000084.1, forward strand.
AGCCCTTGAGCCGTTTGGCGTAGTTCGCCTCGCCGAAGGACGACGTGCAGCCGCCGGGCGTGGCTCCGCCGATGCCCACCACCACGTAACGACCCTCGCCGCCCGCGGTGTTGTCGAGGAACTGCTTCACGTCCGAGGCCTTGTAGAGCAAGGTGCTCGTGGCCTCGTTGCAGTCCGAGGCGCCCGTCGCGCTGATCACCGCGATGCCGCCGTTTTCGATGGAGCAGTCATCCTCGTCGGTGATCATGACGACCACGAGCAAGGAGTTGTCGTCCTTGGTGTAGAAGCCCTCGTTGGGCCCGCCGGCCTGCATCTTCTCGCCGAGCGCGAGCTCGAGGGCCGCCCACGGCATCTCGTACCCCGAGCCTCCGGTTCCCACGTCGGCCATGCAACTGAACTTGTCGGTGACGTCCGGGCCTGGGCCCTCGAGCCACGGGTACGCGCCGAGGGTGCACTTGCTCTTGCCCTGCAGCGCGCCGTCCGGACCCGTGGTCGACATGGGAACCGTCATGCCCATGATCTTCTGCTTGAAGTGCCGGGTCACGTCCACGATGGTCACGCCGACGCGGTAGTTGAGCTTCTGGTGCTGCGGCGTCTCGTACGCGTCGATGACCTCGATGAACTTGGGGAAGTTGTCGGCCAGGTTCGTCTGCTCCTCGACCATGCTCGGCGAGTTGTCGAGCACGAACAGGATGTTTAGGCTCGTGCAGCCGTCGCCCGACTGGGTTGAGGTGTCGGCGCCCGAGTCGCTCCCCGTGCCCGTCGTCGAGCTCGTGTCGCCGCCGTCCGGTTGGTCGTCGTCCGTGCCGGTCGACGTCGTGTCGTCGTCCCCCGAAGCGCCCGTGCCCTGGCACGCCTGCATGAGACCGGCACACAGGGCTACGAGCACCATGACCTTCCTTATCATCGCCGCATCTCCTCGGGTTCGCGGGCAGCCGTCGCGGCTGCGTGCCCTGGCGATTATTATATCACACATCCGAATCGAGACACACGCACCGCACGCCGCCCCTGTCCATCTCGGCCACGCAGCGATTGCAGTGGTCGCAGTCGGAGGCCTGCCATTCGCCGCGCGCGAGACGCGCCACGAGATCCGGCTCCTTGACGAGCGCCCTCCCCACGGCCACGAGCTCGAACCCCTCGCTCATGGCCCGCTCCATGCCCGCAACCGACGTGACGCCGCCGACCAGCACGACCGGGATGCGGACCGCCGCGCGCACGAGGCGCGCCTTGTCGAGGAAGAAGAGATCCTCGTAGGGGTAGGTCTGCACGAAGATGCGGCCGAACAGGAAGAGCCCCACTTGTCGCACCCAGCTGTCCTGACCCTTGACCATCTCCAGCACGGGCACGTTGCCGCGCATCATGTAAAAGGGAGTCTTGCTCACGAACCCGCCGCTCGCCACAAGCGCGCTCGCGCCGCCCTCTTCGAACGCGCGCGCAGCCTGCACCGCCTCGTCGATCTCGAGTCCGCCGTCGAAACCGTCCTCGAGGTTCATCTTCACGATCACCGGGAATTCCGGCCCGAGGCTATCGCGCACGGCTCCAAGGACCGCGAGCGGGAAACGCAGCCGGTTCTCAAGCGAGCCGCCGTGCTCGTCTACGCGCCTGTTCGTGAAGGGCGAGAGGAACTGGGAGAGGAGGTAGCCGTGCCCGGCGTGGAGCTCCACCGCGTCGAAGCCGGCCTCGGCCGCGAGCCGCGCCGAGCGTGCGAAGTCAGCCGCCACACGCGTCATGTCCGCCCCGGTCATGGGCCGCGAAAAGCTGAGCCCGTAGAGGTTGAGCGCGCGCGACGGGGCGATGGGTCGCTCGCCGGTCACCTTGCTGCTCGCGAAGTAGCCGCAGTGGCCGAGCTGGATCGAGGCCGCGGCGCCCCCGGCGTGGACGGCATCCGTGATCCCGCGCAAGGCCGGGACGATCGCCTCGCGCATCCACATCTGGTGACCGTACGTGCGGCCGTCCTCGGACACGGAGCAGTAGGCCACCGTGGTCATGGCCACGCCGCCCTGCGCCAGGGCCGCGTGGTGATCGCGCAGCGCGTCGGACGGCACGCCGCCCCGGCACATGCCCTCGAACGCCGCGGTGCGGATGATCCGGTTGCGCAGGGAGAGGCCGTCGATGCGGGTGGGGGTGAGGACCTTGAGCGTGGCTGGGGTTCCCATGGGTTGGACCATACCAGAATTTTCGGTAACATCGTGACCGACTCGCGGGTCAGAAGGGTACAAGGAGACGGGACATGCCGGATACGCGCTTTGGGGTTCTCGCCGCCGTCGTGGTCCTCGCCGCCCTTCCGGCCATCGCCGACAACGAGGAGGAGGCGCGCGTCCATTTCCGTGTAGGCGCAGTGAAGTACACGGAGGGCAACGTGGATGCGGCCCTGGCCGAGTTCCAGCTCGCGTACACGCTCAACCCCTCGTACAAGATCCTCTACAACATCGGCCAGTGCTACATGGAGCAGGAGCGCTTCGAGAAGGCCTACGAGGCGTTCTCGAAATACCTGTCCGGGGGCAAGGACGAGGTCCCGGCCGACCGCAAGGCCGAGGTCGAAAAGACCCTGCAGGACATCAAGACCAAGCTCGGCGGCAAGGTGCCCAAGATCGCACAGAAGCCCGCCGCGCCTTTGCCCCCGCCGCCAGCGCCCGCCAAGGCCCCGCCGCCGCCACCCGCACAGGCCAAGCCCCCGCGCCCGTCCGCGGAGGCATACGTCCCGGATCCGAGAGCCGCGGATCAGACACTTTCCGCGCGGCCCGCGGACATGTCCGAGCGCGACTGGTACGGCGTGTCCGCCAAGGACATGCGCAGGTTTGAAGCTGAGGCCAAAGGGCGGCCCGATCTCATGCTCGGGCAGTACCTGGAGGAGCGCTCGCGGGAGTCGTGGGGGCTCACGCTGGGCGAAATCCTGACCGGCGCAGGCGCCGGCGCCGGCGTGGCCGTGGGGCTCGGCGGATATCTCGGCGGCGCGAAGAACGTGGGAAACGCCGGAGTGGCCGTGGTCCTCGGCGGGGTGGTGGCCCTCGTTACGCAGCTCATCATCGACGCGGTTGATATCGGCGAGCCCCGCCTGCTGTATCCCAAGCGGTTAAAGGCGCCCGCGCCGGACGCCGGGCCCTGATCGTCACGCCTCGCAATCCGCGACGATGTCGTGATCCCCGGTGCGCACGACACGCGCGCGCACGATGTCGCCGCGCCGCGCGCCGGACGACGTGAGGTAGGTCACGCCGTCCACCTCGGGGGCCTGGCCCGCGTGGCGACCCACGAGCACGTAGCCCGCGTCGTCCGCCCGCCCCTCGACGAGCACGCCGACGGCCTTGCCGCGCAGCGCGCGGTTGTTCGCGGCCGAGATGCGGCGTTGAAGGGCGAGCACCTTGCGCAGCCTGCGGTACGCCACGGCGCGCGCCACCGCGAGGCCGGTCCCGAAGGACGGCGTGCCCTCCTCGTCGCTGTAACGGAATGCGCCGAGCCGATCGAAGCGCGCCTCCTCGATGAACGCGAGCAGCTCCTCGAAGTCGCGCTCGGTTTCGCCCGGATGTCCCACGAGCACGGTCGTGCGCAGGACCACGCCGGGGATGATGTCGCGCGCCCGCTCGACCAGACGGCGCAGCAGATCGGGGCCGTGCCCGCGGCGCATGCGGCGCAGCATGGGGCCGCTCGCGTGCTGGATCGGGACGTCGAGGTACGGCACCACGCGCGGCAGGTCGCGCACGGCGCGCAGAAGCCTGTCGGTCACCGCCGTGGGGTACAGATACAAAAGCCGGATCCAGGCGATGTCCGGCACGCCGTCGAGCGCCTCGAGCAGGGAGACGAGGGTCGCGCCGTCGCGACGATCTTTGCCGTAGGACGACGTGTCCTGCGCCACGAGCACGAGCTCTCTCACCCCGGCCCTCGCGAGCCTGCGCGCCTCGGTCACCACCGAGCGGATCGAGCGGCTCTCGGCTTGCCCACGGATGGCCGGGATGGCGCAAAACGCGCATCGTCTCGAGCAGCCGTCCGCGATCTTGAGGTACGCGCTCGGCGCGCCCCGCTCCACGAACCTGGGAGTGCGCCCGGTCTGCAGGAAGTGCCCGGAGCCGCCCGCGTCGAGCCTTGCCGCGGCCCCGTCGAGCACGCGCCCGATACGGTCGGGGTGCGAGGTGCCGAGCGCGAAGTCGATCTCCGGCATCTGCGCGACGAGCTCGGCGCCCGAGCGCTGGGCGAGGCAGCCGGCGGCCACGAGGACACGGCAACGTCCCTCGGCCTTGTGGCGCCCCATGTCGAGGATCGCATCCACGGACTCCTCGCGCGCGCTCTCGATGAACCCGCACGTGCTCACCACGATGACGTCCGCGTCCTCGGGCTCGGCCACGAGCTTGAGACCGCGCGCCCGCGCGAACGCGGCCATGACCTCCGAGTCCACGCGGTTCTTGGCGCAGCCCAGCGACAGGAAGTGGATGGTGCGCAGGGGCTTCATCGGGTGGCGATCACGGGCTCCCGGAGGAGGAACCCTGAACCTGCCGCTTGCGCGACTCCGCGACCTGCCTCACGAAATGCTGCGCATCCTCGAGCCAGCGCAGCTTCTCACTGAACGGCAGCCGCGCAAGTCTCCTGAGCTGGGCCTGCTCGTGACCGTCCCACCCCCGCTCCCACAGGTGTTCCTCGCCTGTCTCTTTCTCAGTCGCCATCGCCGTTCCCGTTCAAGCGCTGCAGGCGCTCAATGTCCTCGGCGTCCCGAGGCCTGCCGGCCTCGACCTTGAGCCGGAAGAGATCGTCGAGGCCGACGACCGTCATGGTCACGCCCGGAGCGATCTCGAACCGGCTCGCCGCCGCGTAGGCCTTATCGAAGTCCTCGAACGGTTGCCGCACGAACAGATCGACCTCGGTGGCTGCATGCTGCGGGCTCCACAGCGAGAATACGGTGAGGCCCTTCTCGGCCACCCATCGTTCGCGCTCCTTTGCGTCTGCGAAGGCATCGAGAGGCACAGGTGCGCGCGGACGATAACCGAGTGAAGAAAGCGCCCGCGCAGCGCGACGGAGATTTGCCTCGTCCATGTCGAGGATGATGTCGAGATCCGCGGTGAACCGCACATAGCCGTGCGCCACGACCGCGAGCCCGCCCGCCACCAGGTAGCGGACGCCGCCTCCGTTGAGGGCCTTGACGATCTCCTCGATGCTGCCGCGCTCCATGTTCCCGATATTACCATTGACGAGGGGCTCCCGGCCACGCCCGAAACCGCCGTCCTTGGGGTCATCGCTCCGTGAACGGATCGCGGCAGGCGAGCCCGGGGAAACGCCGCATGTCCCGATCCGCCGAGAGCAGCTCCTTCACGCCGTGCTCGACGGCGAGGGCCGCGATGTGCGCGTCGTGCGCGAGGTTCCCGGCCGCCCGGCCTTTGAGCAGCGCGTGGCGCAGGTGGCCCCGGTGGGCCGGTCCTTCCCCGAGGAGTTGCAGCGAGGGGGACGCGAGCAACGACTCGAGATCCTCCACGACCGCGTCGAGATCGCTCGGCGGGTCGAAGACGCGCGGGTGCGTGACGACGCGCACGAACTCGTACACGCAGGGCCACGGGATGGCCCATGGCGCATCCCCCTCGGCGAGCCGCGCCACGAGCGCCCGCGCCTCCTTGTGGTGGGAGGTCTCCTCGCGGCGCGCGTACACGAGGATGTTCGTGTCGAGGGCGATCACGAGCGCCCCTCCATGATATCGATGAGCGCGTCCCGATCATCGAGGCGCACGCCCGGACGCAGGCGCCCCTTCTCGGTCCGCCAGGCGAGCCTGTAGCGCGCACCCCGCGCTCCCTTGCCGCCGAGCTGGCTCTTGAGCGCCCGCTCGACGATCTCCTTCAAGGACACGCCTTCGTCCGCGGCCTTGCGCCGCGCCTCCCGGTACAGCGCGTCGTTGATGTCGATGGTGGTCCTCATATGTGAATATGTAATTCATTTGGCATATTTATGTCAAGACCGCCGCGCTTGTCGGGCGGGCCGGTCTCGCGTACGCTCGCCCCCTGACAAGGAGGGTGCGATGAGCCGCGACGTCTACACGGATCCCCTGGTCGGCAGGTACACGAGCCGCACCATGCAGGAGCTCTTCTCCGAGCGCACGCGCTTCTCCCTGTGGCGGAGCTGCTGGATCGCTCTCGCCGAGGCGCAGCGCGAGCTGGGGCTCACCGACGTGGTGAGCGCCGAGGCCGTGGCCGAGATGAAGGCGCACGTGGACGACATCAACTTCGACGTGGCCGAGGCTTTTGAGCGCGAGACGCGCCACGACGTGATGGCCCACATCCACGCGTACGGTGTCCAGTGCCCCAAGGCGGCCGGCATCATCCACCTCGGCGCCACCTCGCAGTACGTGGTGTGCAACTCGGATCTCGTCATCCACAAACGGGCCATCGGCATGGTGCGCGCGGATCTCGTGCGCGCCATCGACCGGCTCGCGGTCCTGGCCGAGCGGCACAAGGGGCTCGCGGCCCTGGGCGCGACCCACTTCCAGCCGGCCCAGCCCGTAACCGTGGGCAAGCGCATCGCGCTCACCATCCAGGACCTGCTCCTCGACCTCGACGCGCTCGAGTGGGTCCTGCCGCGCGTGAGGGCGCTCGGCGCCAAGGGGACCACCGGCACGCAGGCGTCGTTCATGGCCCTGTTCCGGGGCGACCACGCAAGGGTCGAGGCGCTCGATCTCCTGGTGGCGAAGAAGCTCGGTCTCGACGCCACGTTCGAGGTCACGGGCCAGACCTACCCGCGCAAGCTCGACACCAAGATCGCCGAGGCGCTGGCCGGCATCGGCGCGTCGGCCCACCAGTTCGGGGTCAACGTGCGGCTGCTCGCAGGCTTAAAGGAGCTCGACGAGCCCTTCGGCAAGAAACAGGTCGGCTCCTCGGCCATGGCCTACAAGCGCAACCCCATGCGCTCGGAGCGCATGTGCTCGCTCGCGCGCAAGCTCATGAATCTGCCGGCCGACTTCCACGCCACGCACGCGAACCAGTGGCTCGAGCGCACGCTCGACGACTCGGCCATCCGGCGCATGGACATCCCGCAGGCCTACCTGCTCGCGGACGCGGTGCTCGGCCTGCTCGCGGACGTCGCGGGCGGGCTCGAGGTCCACCCGGCCGCGATCCGGCGCAGGCTCGACGAGGAGCTGCCCTTCATGGCCACAGAGGAAATCCTCATGGCCGCCGTGGAGCGGGGCGCGAGCCGGCAGGAGGCGCACGAGGTGATCCGCGGGCACTCCGTGGAAGTGGCGCGCGCCATGAAGGAAGACGGAAAGCCCAACGATCTGCTGGCCCGCCTCGCCGCGGACGGCCGCCTGCCGCTTACCGCCGAGGAGATCTGCGCCGTGGCATGCGATCCGGCCAGGTTCACGGGCCGCGCCGAGGCCCAGGTGGAGGCGTATCTCGCGAACGTGGTCCGCCCGAGGCTCGCGGCCCACAAGGAGTTGCTCGCGCAAGGCGTCGAATCGCGCGTGAGGGTGTAGTGGAGAATACATGACGGAAAAAACCTGTCCTCGCCATGTGGGTCCGGCCGTGGCGCTCGTGAGCGTGTGTCTGATCGCCACCGAGCTCACGCTGACCCGGCTGTTCTCGGTCATCATCTGGTACCACTTCGCCTTCCTCGCCATCTCTGTGGCCCTGTTCGGCATGGGCACAGCGGCGCTCCTCGTGCACCTCGCGCAGCACCGCCTCCCGCCCGAGCGCACGGGCCGCTTCCTGGCGATCGGCTGCGCCGTCCTGTCCGCGGTCATCATCCTCGCGACCGTCGCCCTGCTCCGCATGAGGCCGGACGTCCTCACGGGCGCCACGGGCGTCGTCTCCCCGTCCACGGCCATGCTGACCGTGATCTTCATCGCGGCCGCGGCGCCCTTCTTCGCCGGCGGCTTCGTCGTCAGCCTGGCGATGACGCGCTACGTGCGCCACGTGCACTCCCTCTATTTCTTCGACCTCGTCGGGGCCGGAACCGGCTGCCTGCTTCTCATCCCGGCGCTGAACGCGCTCGGCGCGCCTCTCGCGCTCGTGGCCGCCGCGATCGTCGCGGCCGCGGCCGGATTCGTGTTCGCGATCGGCGGCGGGGACGGGAAACGGGTGGCCCTCGTCCCCGCGGGCGCGTTCGCGATCGCGCTGCTGCTCGGGATCACGAGCCCGTGGACCGGTCTCTTCGCGGTGGGCTTCGCCAAGGGGTACGATCTGCGCAGGATCAAGGTGGAGTACAACCGCTGGAACTCCTTCTCCATGATCACGGTGCTCGATCTCGACACATTCCTGGGCTGGGGCGTAAGCCCCATGTCCCTCGGCCCGCGTCCGGAGCAGAAGACGCTCGTCATCGACATGAACGCGCTCACCCCCCTCACGCGGTTCAACGGCGATCCCAAGTCGGTGCCGCTCGTGTCCGACGACTGCACGTCCCTCGTGTACCGCGTCCGGCCGAACGCCCGCGACGTGTGCGTGATCGGCGCCGGCGGCGGGCGGGACGTGCTCGCGGCCCTGGCGTCCGGGGCGCGGCACGTGACCGCGGTGGAGATCAACCCGCTCATCGTGGAGGACGTGATGCGGGGCCGGTTCCGGGACTTCGTGGGCCGGCTCTACGACCGGCCGGACGTGACGCCGGTGGTGGACGACGGCCGCAGCTTCGTGCGCTCGAGCGACCGCTTCTTCGACGTGGTCCAGCTCAGCATGGTCGACACGTCGGCGGCCACCGCGGCGGGCGCGTACTCGCTCACCGAGAACAGCCTCTACACGGTCGAGGCGTTTAGGGACTACCTCGACCGGCTCGCCCCGGGCGGCGTGCTCTCCGTGTCCTCGGTGTCCGTGGCCGGGCTCGCGACCGGCGCGCGGCTGGCCTCGCTCGCCCGGGCCGCGGTGGAGTCCACGGGCGGGGATCCCACGCGGTCCGTGGCCGTGGTGCGGACCCCGTGGCGCTCCAGTGTGAAGGGCATGCTGCACAATGTCCTCGTCAAGCGGGGCGCGTTCACCGAAAAGGAAATGACGGTGCTCGGCGAGACGGTCGCGCGCCTCGGGTTCCAGCCCGTGTACATGGCGGGCGCGGCGACCCGCGCGCAAGACCCGCGCAGCCAGTGGATCACGGACATCCTGGGGAGCCGCGACAGCGCGGATCTGCGGCTGCGCATGGAAGGCTGGCCACTGGACGTGAGCCCGACCACCGACAATCGGCCGTTCTTCTTCTACCAGAGCAGGCTGCGGGATCTGCTCTCGGGCAAGGCCGGCGCCGACGGGCCCCAGCTCCTCTTCCGCAGCAGCCTGTTCGTCCTGTCCCGCGTGGCGGCGATCGCCGTGGTCATGGTCATCCTGTTCCTCGCGATCCCGATGTTCTTCGGCGCGCGCCAGATCCGCGGCGGCTCGGGCTCCGTGGCGGCCGACCTGGGCTACGTGGCCTGCCTGGGCATGGGGTTCATGCTGGTGGAGATCGGGATGATCCAGAAGCTCTCCCTGTATCTGGGCCGGCCGACGCATACCTTGGCCGTGGTCCTGCTCTGCCTCCTGGTCTCGGGCGGGCTCGGGAGCCGGCTGGCGGGGGCGGGGCATCCTGGCACGAGGCGGCGGCGCCTCGCCGCAACGCTCGCGATCCTGGTGTGTTTCCTGGGAGTGGTGTGGCTCTCCGGGCTCGGCCACGCGATCCTGGACGCCACCGTGGCATGGCCGATCTGGGCCAGATCCTGCCTCGCAGGCGGGCTGCTCGTCCCCCTGGGCCTTGTCCTCGGCGGCCCGTTCCCGACCGGCCTCTCGGCGGTCGCCGAGCGGGCGCCGTCGCGGATCCCATGGCTGTGGAGCGTCAACAGCGCCACGTCGGTCCTGGGATCCGTTCTCGCGACCCTCGTCTCCCTGCACGCGGGCATCACGGCCACCCTATGGGTCGGGACCGCGATCTACGCCCTGGCGCTTGTTTTCGGCCTTCGCGTGACCGCGAGTCGCGCGCCCGACTGATGTGCTATAATCGACTTCGTGTCCAACGGACATTTCACTCTTATATTGTTCGGCCTCCTGCTGTGCGCGTGCGGGACATCGCCGTCCGGCTTTGAGCCCCCGGGCTCGGACCTGTCCACGGATACGGGCACAAAATCGGACACCGGCTCCGGCGCGGACGCGGCCGCCGACACGGATGGAGACACAGACTCCGACAGCGATACCGACAGCGACACGGACTCTGACACCGACACGGACTCTGACACCGACAGCGATGCCGACTCCGATTCCGACAGCGACGCGGACACGGACACGGACTCCGACTCAGATTCGGACAGCGACGCCGATTCCGACTCGGACACGGACTCCGACTCAGATTCGGACAGCGACGCCGACTCTGACTCGGATTCTGACTCGGATTCTGATTCGGATACGGATCCGAGCACGCGCTGCGCGGACGGCAGCGCGGAGCAGGTCTTCGACAACGGCCGCATGGTCGGCTGCGCCGGCAAGGTGACGTGGGCAAACAGGCTCACCCTGTGCGCCTCGCCGTGGCGCGTCTGCACGGCGTCGGAATGGGTCGACAGACGCAAGAGCACGGCTCCGACCCACGACTACTGGACGTCGGTGAACCTGCGCTACGCCGGAACGTCCAACGACTGCTGGGCCACTGCCACCCTCGGCATATCGTGCCAGGCCGGCATGCCCATGCGCGTGTGCGCCGGGAAGACCGACCCCGAGGGCAACACGTGCAACTGGATCGACTGCGGGCTCGACTCGGCGAACCCCAACGAGTACTTCGGCGGATGCAACGGGAACCCCACGGCCGGAGCCCTATGCTGCCCATGAGCAAACACATGCGGACCGACACGATCGCGCTCGTCCTCGCGTTCGCCGCCGCGCCGATCTCCGCTTCACCGCGCCCGGAGCGGCGCGTATCGATCCACGCTGAGCAGGCCGCGCTCCACGCCGGAGAGGTCGCTCCGCCCGAGCCCGCCCGACTGCCCGTGCGCGGGCCCAAGCTCCTGCTGCCGGACAGGATCGTCTACGGCTACTACCCGTCCTGGGCCTCTGGGTACGCGAGCCTCGAATGGGATCTCCTCACGCACGTGGCCTGGTTCGGCATCGACCTCGCGTCCGACGGCAGCGTGTCCAACGCCAACGGCTGGCCGAGCTCGTGGACCGGGCTCGTGGACACGGCCCACACCAACGGCGTGAAGGTGGACGTGACCTTCATCCTGTTCAGCTCCTCGGGCATCAGCACGCTCCTCGGAAGCTCCGCCAACCGCGACGCCGCGATCGCGACCATCGTGAACGCAGTCAAGAACGGCAACGCGGACGGCGCGGCCATCGACTTCGAAGGCGTGCCCTCGAGCGCGGCGGCCGATTTCGCGACGTTCCTCTCAGAGCTGCGGACGGGCCTCGACACGGCCGGGCTCGATACGGCCGAGATCACGATCGCCGGGCCCGCGGTGGACTGGTCCGGCGCCTTCGACCTCGCGGTCATCCTTCCCCTCATCGATATCTACGTGATCATGGGCTACGACTATTTTTGGAGCGGCTCATCGAACGCCGGCCCGCCCGGAATCCTGGTCACGAACGACTTCTGGCACGCGTACAGCACAAGCTCGGAGTGGCGATCGATGGCGGACTACGCCGGGCAGTCCGGCGAGGCCGGGCGCGCCAAGATCGTGATGGGCGTGCCCTATTACGGCCGCGAGTGGAAGACCACGAGCGACGCCCTCGGCGCGGCCACGACGGCCAACGTGAGCTCGGTCACCTACTCCACGGCGCGGGCGGCCGTGGATGCCCAGACCGTGACGCGCCAGTGGGACGACGGCTCGCTCGGCCCGTGGTACGCGTTCGAGAGCGGCGGAGTCTGGCACGAGGTGTATTACGAAGACGAAGAGAGCCTGGCCTGGAAGTACCGCTACGTGAACGAGCAGGCGCTGGGCGGCATCGGGATATGGGCCCTGCGCAACGACAAGGGCTACACCGAGCTGTGGGACGAGATCGCGAACGCCTTCGCCTCGCCGTTCGCGCCCCATGTGGGCGATAGGAAGAACCCGATCCCGGTCACGGATTTCCCATTCACGGACAGCCGCGACACGTCCGACCCCGCGGCCGGAGGCAACTACTTCGACAGGTACGCGACCGCGACCACGAAGGACGAGTGGGGCCGCGAGTTCGTCTACCGGGTGGAGCTCTGCGGCACGGGCACCCTCACCGCCGCGGTCGTCGACGACTCGGCCAACGGCGTCGACATCGACGTCCACATCCTGAGCGACGCGACCGAGGCCTCGTGCGTGGCGCGGGGCAACACGCAGGCCTCGTGGGACGTGACCCCCGGCACGTGGTGGGTGGTCGCGGACACGTTCGTCAGCGACGGCGTGCCCCAGGCCGGACCGTTCGACATCACGATCAGCGCGACCGGGATCCCGAGCCCGCAGTGCCCGGACGGCCAGGTCTGCTCCGCGGGCGTGTGCGGCGAGCCCGTTCCCGACGCGGGTCCGGACGGGAGCGCGGACGGCGATTCCGACGGCGATTCCGACGGCGATTCCGACAGCGACACGGACGGCGATTCCGACGGCGATACGGACGGCGATTCCGACGGCGACACGGACGGCGGCTCCGACGGTGATTCCGATGGCGATTCCGACACAAGCGGCGACGGAGGCACGGACACCGCCGGGGATGCTGGCTCGGACGGCGAACATTCGGGATCCTGCGGTTGCAGTTTGGTCGGAGCCGGCGATATCGCCGATCATGGCGGTGCAATTTCGGTCATGGCGACACTTTTTTTCCTGGGATCGTAATCGCAAGGAGGTGCGCGATGAGGTATCGATTGGCAATCGTATGGCTCCTGGCGTTGGCGGCGATCGCCCTTGCGCGATGTGAGGCGTCCGAAAAGGCGAGAGAAGATACCGGCTCGGATGGCGATTCCGACACGGACACCGACTCGGATGCGGACGGCGACACGGACGCCGACGGTGACACCGACACCGACTCCGATTCCGATTCCGATCTGACGCAGTCGTTCATCTGGATCGCCAACACGGGCGAAGGCACCTTGTCCAAGGTCGATACGGTCAACGCCGTGGAGGTGGCGCGGTACATCACCGGACCGCACGGAACCGGAAACGATCCTTCGCGCACGTCCGTCAACAGGCACGGCGACATGGTGGTGACCAACCGCAACCCCATCGGTGCGGCGTCCTCGGTCACGAAGTTCGCCGCGAACAAGAAGGACTGCATCGACCGCAACAAGAACGGCGTCATCGACACCTCGACCGGCCCGACCGACGTGAAGCCCTGGAAAGAGGACGAATGCATGCTCTGGAACACACAGATTGGCCCGCCCGCCGGCGCCCGACCGACCGCCTGGGACGGCCAGGAAGACAAGGACACGGGCAAGGGCGGCCACGTCTGGGTCGCGACCTGCTCCTGGGGCATGGGTGCCAACAAGTTCTACAAGCTCGACGGAGACACCGGGAAGATCCTGGCGCAGGGGGCCGCGCCCGGCTCGTGCCCGTACGGCGGAGCCGTGGATGGCAAGGGCGGTTTCTGGTACGTGAACAACTTCACGGACGCCTCCCTCGTCCGCGTCGACGAGAAGACCCTCGATGTCACGAAATACCCGATTCCGAACGCGATCGCGTCGGCCCACTACGGAATCGCCATCGACTCCGAGGGCATCGTCTGGACCAGCGGCTACCTGCAGGTCCGGCGCTTCGATCCGAAGGACAAGACCGCGGTGAACACGCAGGTCAAGCCCAGCTGTCCGGGATGCTCGTGGGTGCGCGGGATCGCGGTCGGACGGGAGAAGAGCAAGGGTTATGTCTGGACGTCGGACTCGGAAGGCTTCCTGGTCCAATTGGACCAGGTCACGGGAAAGATCGTGAAGTCCTTCCCGGTCGGGATCGCGGATATGATCGGCGTCGCCATCGACTTCGAGGGCTACGTCTGGACCGTGTCGCAAGGAGGCAACGAGGCCTACAAGATCGATCCGGCCACCGACACGTTCGTCACCGTGCCCATCGGCACGGGGCCGTACACCTACTCCGACATGACCGGGGTCCAGCTTGAGAACGTGGTGGTTCCCGAATAGGAAGGTCGTCATGGTGAAAACAGGATCGTTGCAGGAAATGTGGATCGAGTACCTGGACAGATATCAGACCATGTCCGTGGCCACGTCCTCACCGAAGCACGGCGTGGACTGCTCGACCGTCTACTTCGCGTTCGACAAGACAGGGGTCGTATATTTCGTGTCGGACGCCGGGACGGGAAAGGTCAGGAACATACGGGAGAACGGTGCGTTCGCCGCGACGATGGACGACGGCGGCAAGTCGCCGTGCGGGATCAAGATATTAGGCAAGGCGGTCGAGCTCGACGCCGAAGCCGCGGCGAGCGCGAGTCAGCTCCTCAAGGACCGCATCCCCGCGATCAAGCCGTTCCTGCAGAGGCCGAACGTCGTGTGCTTCAAGCTCGAGCCGAAGAAGCGGTATCTGATCAACTTCGCGTGGGGCGTGGACTGGCGGGTCGAGGTGCCGAGAAACGCGCGCTGACGCCTGCTCCGCGAGAGCCGCCTCAGAACACCTTGTGCGAGTCGAACAGGATCGTGACCGGCCCGTCGTTCACCGAGATCACGTCCATCATGGCGCGAAACTCGCCGCGCGCCGTTGGTACGCCGAGGGCCTCGAGCCGCGCCGCGAACGCGAGGTACATGGCCTCGGCGCGGGCAGGCTCCATGGCCTCGACGAAGGAAGGCCGCCGGCCGCGACGCGCATCGCCGTATAGCGTGAACTGGCTCACCACCAGGGCCGCGCCCAGGGCCTCGATCACGGACCGGTTCATGGCGCCGCGCTCGTCCGCGAAGACGCGCAGATGAGCGATTTTTTCGGCGAGGTAGACGAGATCGTCGTCGGTGTCCTTTGCGCCCACGCCGAGGTACACGAGCAGCCCGGGCCCGATGCGCGCGATCTCGCGGCCGTCCACCCGGACGCTGGCCTCCTTCACGCGCTGGGCCACGGCACGCATCAGCCGCGAGAGAGCGGGCCCGCGAGGCGCTTGAGGACGGCGAAGTACTCGGAGCGCTCGAACGGCTCGTTCAGGATGTGGAAGTCGGCGCGCACGAGTCCCACGCAGCCCAGGCAGTAGTTGCACTCGTGGCAGTCCCGGCACAGGACCAGGTACGCGCTGCGGCTGCACGACGCACTGTCGCTCGAGTTGGCGAGCCCATGGCACGACTCGCAGCGCGCGCAGTGCGTGAGATCCGTGGAGGACGTGCAGTCCGTGCAGTAGTTGCACCTGTGGCAGCGTTCGCAGCCCGTGCAGAACACGCAGCTCGAACAACGCGAGCAGCGGTCCACATGGTGGCTGTTCGTGTTGATCGGCTCGGCGTCGAAAGACCTCTCGAGCGCGGCGAGCCGCTCCTTGAACTCGCGGGCGTCCATCTTCGCCTCAGCCGCCCACGAGCTCAGCAAGGCGAGGCAGGTTGACCTGCGACGCGAGTTGCACCGCGAGCGCCTCGCGGTCCGTGTTCGTCACCTTGATCGTGACGAGCACGCGGTTCTTCACGAGCACCGTGACCTCGGCGTCGCGCCCGACCTTGTTGTACCTCTGCACACCCGGATACTCGCGGGCCGCACCGAAGTCGATGGGGCCGCTGCGCTGGGTCGCGGAGTCCACGCGGGCCATGCGCGCCATGGGGAAGGCCATGGCGAGCAGAGGACTGAAGGCCGTGTCCACGATCTCGATCTGCGCGGTCACGGCGCCCTGGACCAGCTTGCAGCCGGCCTGGGACGACATGCCCTCGATCGACGCGTGGGTGGGCTCCCCCGCCTTGGTCCACCCCGCGACGTTGACCGGCAAGGTGCTCATGAGATCCTGCGCCCCCACGAGCTTTGTGCCCTGGCCGGGCTGGCCCGGCTTCCCACCCGCGGCACCCATGGCCTGGCCGAGCGCGCCGAGCATGCCGCTGATGGCGTTGGGCTGGCCCGGCTGACCCGGTGCGGGCTGGGCCTGTGGCGCGGCCGGGGCCGGCGAAGGCTGCGGCGCGGGCCCGGAATTGCAGCCCGACGCGAGCGCCGTTGCGACAAGCAGGATCCCTGCGAGGGTCTTGTGCGACATGATGGACTCCTTAGGAAACGACCGGAACGTCGTGCGGGAAACCTACCATCGCCATCCCGGAGCGTAAAGCGACAACCGCGTCAGCGCGGGGCCGGGAGCTTCGCATCCGGCTCGCGCAGGTACACGGGCTCGACCGTGGCCGGGTCATCGGGGCCGACGCAGCCGAAGCGCTCCAGCCCCACGCGCGCCATCAGGATCGCGGACGGCGCGTCGGGTCCGGGCGAGCCGAGGAGCGCGAGGGCGCAGAGCCTCAGCTCGATGGGCGCGACGCACTTGGGCACGCCGTCCCCCACGAGGAGAACCGGCTCGCCTGCGCTCGCGGACTCAACAACGGCGGCCGCGCCGTCGGGCTTCGTCACCTGCTCGGCGGCAACGAGCGTCGCCGCGGGCAGTCCGTCGTTGCCGGCCACACGGTACACGGCCGCGTAGATCTCGCCGCGCCGCGCGTCCACGAGCGTGGCCACGAGCCCCTCGCGGTCCGCGGACAAGGCCAGCGCCTCGAGCGACGACACTCCCAGGATGGGCATGCCGAGCCCGAGGGCGAGGCCCTTGGCCGTGGCGAGCCCGATGCGCACCCCGGTGAACGAGCCCGGCCCGCGGCCGTAAACGACGAGGCCCACGTCCTCCTGGCGCAGCCCGCCCTCGGCGAGCGCCCACGCGATCTTCGCGAGCAGGGTCTCAGCGTGGCCCGGAGCGCATGCGTACGTCGCCTCGAACGAGGCCTCCACCGCTGGCCGCGGGCCATCTCCGCGCGTTTTGATCCAGCCAACGGAACCGACGTTCGTCGATGTGTCGAGCGCGAGAACGATCATGGACCGCAACCTATCACAAGGCCGCGCGAGCGGGAGAGGGGTTCCTCCGGAAGGAGGGCCCCCCCCCGAAGCAGGCCGCCGGATCGATCAGGAGCCGGTCACTCCTCGGAAGACTCCTTCGAATCGGCCTCGGCCTCGACCGCGTCGCCCGTCTCGACCGGCTTCTCCGCGGGCTTGCGGTACTGCGCCCTCTCGCCCACGCCCGACCAGTCGGTCCACGTGACGGAATCGTCGCGCGCGTCCATGTGCACGAAGACCGAGTTGGGGTAGAAGCCCGCGCCCACGTCGGGCAGGTTCTTGATGAAGTCGTACAGCTCCCTGTTCGGCACGCCGCGCACACGGAAGTCGAGGGCCCTCGCCTTGGCGTGCTGGTTCATGCTGTGGCCGCGCTGAAGCGGCCGGTACCCGGAGATGATCTCGATGGTCTGGCCCGGGTAGCGCTCGGCCACACGCTCAATCATGTGGATGAGCCGGGGGTTGAGGAGCTTTGCGGCTTTGGCCTTCTTCCTGGGTCCGGCCAGCCTGGACAGGGCCTTGCGGCTCGCCGGATTCACGCTTCCCGCCTTGTTGACGAGGCGCACCGTGATCTCGGCGCCGTTCCACACGCGCACGAAGTGCACGGGCTGCACCGAGAAGCCGCGCACGCGCACCGGCACCACGTCGGTCGCGCCAGGCACCAGGAGCTTCTGGCCCACGGACACGGCCCTGGGGCTCGCGAGGCTGTTCGCCTTGAGGATCTTCTCGCCCGGCACGTTGTAGGCGCGCGCGATGGTCCACAGGCTCTGGCCGGGCTGGACCGTGTGCATGACGCCCTGCGGCACCTTCTCGCCGGACTTGACGAGCGTATCGGTCTTGCGCGGCGGTCCGGAATCGTCCTCCTCCTCGGGATCGGGAATGATGAGGATGCGGCCCGGCTTGAGCGAGCTCGCCTTGCCGAGCTTGTTGGCGCGCGCGAGCGCCCGCGGCGTGATCTCATACTTCTTGGCGATGGACGCGAACGTGTCCCCTTTCCGCACCACGTGGGACCGCGCCGCGCCGCCGCGCAGGTCCATGGGGACGACGATCTCCTGGCCCGCCTTGAGCACGTCGTCCGGCTTCATGCCGTTGGCCGCACGCAGGTCTTCCTGCGACACGCCGTGGAAGTCGGCCACCTTGGCCACCGAATCGCCGGGCTTGACCACGTAGGTGGCGCCCGTGACCTCGCCGGAGCGCGGCACCTCGAGCTCCTGGCCCACCTTGAACGGCCCGCCCGGGGCGAGGTTGTTGAAGCGCATGAGCTCGTCGAGGGGCACGCCGAGCTTCTTCGCCACCTCGGCGGGGCTGTCGCCCTTCTCAATGACGTATTTCCCGGCCCCGGCCGCGTTCGTCCCGGCCGAGGCGAGGAGCGCGAGCAGGCCGGCGAGCAGGGCGGCGTGTAGGCGCATCGGCATGATTCTCCTGCGTTTTCACAAGAAAGGCCAGAAAAGGCCGTCCTCGGGTGATACCGCCATGCAGACTAGGACGGACAAGCCGGCCCAACTATTCCCTGCCAACATTTTTCCGGTTCGTGGTATCGGGTCGGGGCTCTTGCCTTAAGGAGGCTTCCCATGGCTGAAAAAACCAGGATCACACCGCAGGCCGAGAACTACCCGGAGTGGTATCAGGACGTGATCCGCGAGGCCGACCTCGCCGAGGTCGCCAAGGTCGTGAAGGGCTGCATGGTCATCAAGCCCCACGGCTACGCGATCTGGGAGAGGATCCAGGCCGAGCTGGATCGCAGGTTCAAGGCCACGGGCCACAAGAACGCGTACTTCCCGCTGCTCATCCCGATGAGCTTCATCATGAAGGAGGCCGAGCACGTCGAGGGCTTCGCGCCGGAGCTGGCGGTGGTCACGCACGCGGGCGGCAAGCCGCTCGAAAAGGGCGAGGAGTACTGCATCCGGCCCACGTCCGAGACGATCATCGGCCACTTCTTTGGCAAGTGGATCACGTCGTACCGCGACCTGCCGCTGCTCATCAACCAGTGGGCCAACGTCATACGCTGGGAGCTGCACACGCGCATGTTCCTGCGCACCACCGAGTTCCTCTGGCAGGAGGGGCACACGGCCCACTCCACGCACGACGAGGCCCTCGAGGAGGTTTTGCACATCCTCGACATCTACGGTGCGTTCGCGCAGGACTGGATGGCCATGCCGGTCGTGCGCGGCCGCAAGACCGACTCCGAGAAGTTCGCGGGCGCGGACGCCTCGTTCTGCATCGAGGCCATGATGCGCGACGGCAAGGCATTGCAGGCCGGCACGAGCCACGATCTCGGCCAGAACTTCGGCAAGGCGTTCGACGTGAAGTTCCAGACCGAGGCCGGCGGCACGGACTTCGTGTGGCAGACCTCGTGGGGCGTCTCGACGAGGCTCGTGGGCGGCCTCATCATGACCCACTCGGACGACACGGGCCTCATCCTGCCGCCGCGGCTCGCTCCGATCCAAGCGGTCATCGTGCCCATCTACCGCAAGGACGGCGAGAAGGCCGAGGTCATGGCCGTGGCCGAGAAGCTCAAGGCCGACGTGGCCGCCGCGGGCGTGAGCGTGGAGCTCGACGCGCGCGAGGGCCAGCGGCCCGGGGACAAGTTCTACGAGTGGGAGCGCAAGGGCGTGCCGATCCGCATCGAGCTGGGCCCTCGCGACATCGCCGAGGGCTCGGTGATGACCCGCCTGCGCGTGGCCGAGGGCAAGGAGAAGATGCCGCTTGCGACGCTGGCGCGCGATCTCCCGGCCGCGCTCGAGGGCTTCCAGGCCGCGCTGCTCGAGCGGGCGCGGCGCTTCCGCGAGGAGAGATCGGTGCAGGTCGACACGTGGAGCGACTTCCTCGACGTCTTCAAGGACGGCGCGTCGCGCTTCGTCTGGGCGCACTGGGACGGCACGCGCGAGACCGAGGCGGCCGTCAAGGACGAGACCAAGGTCACGATCCGCTGCGTCCCGCTCCCGGGCGAGGGCCCAGCGCCCGAGCCGGGCAAATGCATCAAGACCGGCAGGCCCTCGGCGCAGCGCGTGCTCTTCGCCAGGGCGTACTAACGTGCTTCTCGCGCTGTCGGATCGTCTCGCCCGCGGCGAGCGCACGGTCAATGGGGTCAAGACCGGTTACTTGATTCCTGAGAAGAAAGTCATTCGCGGGCACTGATTCCGATATCTTTTCATGATCCGATTTGCGATCATCGGTCATGTTCAAGCCGACAAGTCGACAACGGACGCTCTTCGAGACGGAGCAGA
>JAQTNF010000085.1 GCA_028713995.1 Deltaproteobacteria bacterium
GTCCAGGACCGCCACGCCGGCGACCACGGAGCCGGGCGGGCTCGACGCGATCCTGCCGATGATCCGGCCGAGCTCGGCCAGGTCAGAGGGCGGCGGGTCCCCGGACGAGGAGACGCTGGAAGGCCAGGATGGCCAGCACCGCGAGCAGCCAGAGGTGATGTCTTGTATCGTGCATTCTCAATCCGCGTCCGTGTCGTTGTCGCATTATACGGGCCGTCATCGTCTCGATCCAGCGCCCGCCCCCCCCCACGAAATTCCCGCGAGCTCCTCGTCGAATCGCTCGAACGGCACGAGGTCCACCTCGAGCCCTCCCACGCGCACCGTGGCCGGCTCGGCCAGATCGAGGCAGACGACGAGATTCCTCCCCTTGGGGTGGCGCGCGCGGAACGAGGCGAGCCCCGCGGGATCGAGGCGCGACGAGCGCGCCTTGCACTCCACGGCCATAACGTCGGCGCCGCGCCCCGGACGCACCACGAAGTCCACCTCGTGCTTCTGCTTGTCCCGCCAGTAGAAGACGCGCTCGCGCGGCGCATGGGCGAGCAGCTCGTTCAGCACAAGGTGCTCGAGCAGCGGCCCGCGATCGTCGTCCCTGAGCGCGGCCAGGTCCCGGTAGTAGCAGACGAGGCCCGTATCGAACGCGTAGACCTTGCGCTGGGCCTTGACCTCGGCGGCGGACGCGCCGGTGTAAGGCCGAAGCGCCACGGCCACGAGCGTTGTCTCTATGATTTCCAGGTAATTCATGATCGTCTGGCGCGCGACCTCGCACGGCGCCGAGAACGCGGTCGCCTCGAACAGGCTTCCGCTCCGCCGGAAGACCAGCTCCACGAACTTGAGGAACGCGGCCTTGCGATCAATCGTGAAGAGATCCTGCAGATCCTTGGCCCAGAAGGAGTCGATCCATTCGCGATAGGCGTCGTCGTCGACACCGGCGCCGAGCAGGAACGGAGGCAGCCCGCCGCGCAGCATGCGCTCGTCGAGGTCCGAGTGTCCGAAGTCGCGAAGGTCGGCCAGCGTGGTGGGCAGGAGCCACAGCTCGTGCTTGCGCCCGGTCAGCGTGTCGCGGAACTTGCGCCGCGCGGCGAGCGTCGAAGAGCCCGTCCCCACGACCCGAGTGCCCGGGAAATGGTCGGCCGCGATCTTCAGCACCTCCGAGGGGTTCACGAGCCTGTGGATCTCGTCGAGCACGACGAGCCCCGGCCCCTGCCTGCGGAAGAACAGCTCCGGATCCTCGAGCGCCCTGCGCACCCGCGGCAGCTCGCAGTCGTGATACCGAGCGCCCTCGAGCCCCCGGCACAGCACGGTCTTGCCCGACCGCCGCACCCCCGCGAGCCAGAGCACGTTGCGCTTTTCGAGGAGCGCCGCGATCCTCTTCTTCCAGAACGTCCGTTCGAACATGAAAGCATATTAGCGTTTGGTCGTACCAAACGCAAGTATGGCTGACATGATGCTTGACGCGGCTTGACGTAGAATCATGGCCCTTGCTGGTTTCATCGCGGGGCGGTAGGATAATTTTCATTAGCACGAACATTGCTCGGGGAACGGAAACCAGGGGAGGATCATGCCGCGCGAAATATTCATCGGAATCGCTGTGATGGCCCTGGCCGGATGCGGGGACGTCTCGGGAGGCGGCGACGCCGGCGCCGGGACGGACACCCACGAGTGCGCGACCCGAGACACCCGGTGCAACGGCGGCGGGGTGCAGCTCTGCCACCACGGCCTTTGGGGAGGCATCTGGAGCTGCTCGGATCTCGGGCTCTCCTGCGAGGTCGTCGACGGCGAGGCGCAGTGCGTATGGGGCGGCGATACGGACATCGATGGCGACACCGACGCCGACACGGACACCGATATGGACGCCGATTCCGACTCCGACGCGGACGCGGACGCCGATTCCGATTCCGATATGGACTGCTTGCAGGGCGACTACACCATCGCGAGCAGCGACGACATGATCGTCCTACAGCCCTACCCGTGCGTCGTCGGGAACTTGATCATCGACCAGACGGATCTCGCGAGCCTGTCCCTGCTGAACCTCGAATGGATCGGCGGGAACCTAACAGTCTCGAACAACGTCAACCTGACGAGCCTCGCAGGTCTCGACAGCATCGTCTCGGTGTATGGGAACCTCAATATCAACGGCAACACGGCCCTGACGGGCGCCGGCGGCCTCGGCGCCCTCGCCTGGGTGGGCCAGGACCTGATTGTCTGGAACAACGCCACCCTGACGAGCCTCGATGGGCTGAGCGCCCTCTCCTCGGTGGGCGAAAGCCTGTACGTCACCGAAAACCCCGCCTTGCCCCAGTGCGAGGTGTGCGATCTGCTCCATCGTCTCGTCGGATTCTCGGGGAACTACACGTCTTACGAAAACCGGGCCGACGGCTGCTCGAACGACTGCGCTGACCTGGACGCCGGCTGGGACGCCGGCAGGGATGCCGGCGGGGACTTTTGAGCTTCCGAAAGGGAGGATCATGACGCGAGAGATATGCATCGGAACCGTGTTGCTGGCCTTGGCCGGATGCGCCGGCGCCGCAGTGCCCCTGTCGTCGCGGACGCTTCCGGGGGTGACCGGGCAGCAGGCGATCGGCGCGGCGAGGATCGCGCTCGTGGGACGCGGCTACCGGATCGAGAGCCTCGAGCCGGGGCGGGGCGCCCTGACCACGGGCTGGCGGGATCGGAACCGGCGCTCCATGCGATACGAGGTCCAGGTGGAGGGCGCCGGCGGCTCGGAGGACGTCACGGTCGCCGTTGCGGCAAAGGCCCGCGACCGGATCGTCGGAGGGTGGAGCAGCGAGTACGCGGCGCCGTGGGCCGCCACCGACCTCATCGACGAGATCGAGCGTGCGACGACCGGCTCCGCGCTCCCGGCCGTCGGGGTGCCGCCTGAGCCCGCTCCCCAGGCCGCGCCCGTGATTCCGGCCGCGCCTCCGGTTCCGGCCGCGCCTCCGGCTCATGCCCCGGCCGCGGACGCCGGCCCAGCCCAGGAGGTCGCGCCATGACGGTCCGCCGCATCGCCGGATTGATCGTCCTCGCCATGGCCATCTCCTCCGTCTTCTGCGCCGCGCCCGCCTCGGCCTCGGAGGCGCGTCTCGAGGGCCTCGCCGGGAACCCGCTCGTCGAGGACGACATGAGCGTCGTGGACTTCCCGGGCCTCCTCACCGCATACACGAGCCAGGTGTTCCTGACCGTGCGACCGGACGCGATCGCGAACGAGGACATCCGTCAGGCGGGCGAGGCGGGCATCATCGCGGGCGACGGCGTGGCATTCGGAATCTGGGTGAACCGGATCCCGCGTTGGGACGACCTCAACGAGATGAATACGCTGTTCGATCTTCGCCGCGATCTGCCGACGACCTATAACCTGCTCGATCTGTTCCTGGCCGGGAGCAACGGGCTCGGCGTGCGCGTCTCCGTGGGGGCGGGCCTCGAGGCCGAAGACAGGGAGGTCGGCGACGCGGGCGTCGAGCCGGATACGACGACGGGCGGCACGGGCGAGAGCAAGCCGAAGATGCTGTCGAGCGGCGGCACGACGTTCACGCTGGACATCCAGCCGGGTTACACCGTGGAGACCGACGCGTACCACGGCGACTTCGGCGCCGGCGTCACCTTGAACTATTTCGAGATCGTGGAAGAAGGGCGCTCGGCCTACCGGACGTCATGGGTGCCCTCGTTCCTCGTCCGCCACAGGTCCGTGCTCTTTCCGAGGAAACCCCTGGCCTGGATCGCGGACGCGATGGTCACGCGCAGGGCATACACGGTGGAGGCGAAGGGAACGCCCAAGGAGGGAGGCGACCTCGGCCGCTGGGCCGCGAGCCTCACCGTGGGCCCGAAGCTGCGGTTCCCGCGGGACGTGACGGTGTGGGTGGGCGCCAGGTTCACGATCGAGGATCTCTCGGGCAAGATATCGAAACAGCCGCAGCCCGACGTGCGCGCCATCGGCTTCCCGGGCCTCGTGGCCTCGGCGGAGGCCTTCCTTTTCGACAGGCTCAGCGTGCGCGCGGGCGCGAGCTACCAAGTCGAGTGGACCGACGTCTCGCAGGACGCGCAGAAACCCGACGCCACGAGCCGCGACACCGCGGATCTGGCCCCGAAGACCAAGCGACAGGGCATGGGCCAGACGTTCCTGTGGTCCACCGGGCTCGGCGTGCTGCTCGGCGACTTCCGGATCGACGGGACGGTGACCCACGAGATCTGGTTCAACGGGCCCGCCGTCGTCGGCGGCGGGAACCCCGGGCTCACGGGCCTGCTCTCGGCCAACTACGCCTGGTGACAGGAGGGATGCGCATGCGACACGTTCCAGCATTGGCTTTCGCCGCGTGGTGCCTGGCCTGTCTCGCGACCGGATGCCTGGCCACCACGGACGACAAGTTCCCGGGGTATTGCGATGACGCCGGCGACTCCGAGGGCTGTCACAACCTGACCGCGGGCGACATGACCCTGAAGGACTTCCAGGTCGGCGCCCCGGGCATGGATCCTCCCGGCGCGTCTTCTTCAACGGATCGGGACTATTGCCAGATCATGCTCGACTGCGTCTGCGAATATCTCAGTGGGACGGACTACGACACGTGCGTGGCGCAAGCCTCGTCCTGGGATGAGATCGATTGTGAGACGTTCCTGGAAGACAGCTTTCCCGAGTGCCTGTAGGCACGATCGGTCCACCCGCCGCAAAGCCAACTTGCTGCTCCCCGGATCCCGGGTTATGTTTCCCGCGCTGTCAATCGCAACAGGGAGGAACGAAAGATGGGCAAGCTGAAGGGAAGCCGGACCGAGAAGAATTTGCTCGCCGCGTTCGCGGGCGAGTCCCAGGCGCGCAACCGTTACACGTTCTTCGGAAGCCAGGCCAAGAAGGAGGGCTTGGAGCAGATCGCCCTCATCTTCGAGGAGACCGCGGACCAGGAGTGCCAGCACGCCAAGCGCTTCTTCAAGTTCCTCGACGGCGGCGCGGTGGAGATCACGGCCGCGTTCCCGGCCGGCGTCATCGGCACCACGGCCGAGAACCTGAAGGCGGCCGCGGACGGCGAGCTGCACGAGTACACCGAGCTCTACCCCACCTTCGCCCGCATCGCGCGCGAGGAGGGCTTCCCCGAGGTGGCCGGCGCGTTCGAAGCCATCGCCGTGGCCGAGACACAGCACGAGAAGCGCTACCGCGACCTGTTCGCCAACGTGGAGGGCGGCAAGGTCTTCAGGAAGGACGAGCCCACGCGGTGGCGGTGCGAGAAATGCGGCTACGTGCACGAAGGCGCGAGCGCGCCCAAGATGTGCCCGGCCTGCCTGCACCCGCAGGCGTACTTCGAGGTCCTCGGCGAGAACTGGTGAGCGAGCAAAGGAGGAAGACATGAAGGAGAGATCCGGAGCCGTGACCATGAAGGGCGGCCCGCTCACACTCGTGGGCGCCGAGGTCAAGGTGGGCGATGAGGCGCCGGAGTTCACGGCGCTGTCCAACGCCATGGCGCCTGTCGGCCTGTCATCGTTTCGCGGCAAGGTGTGCGTCATCGCGTCCGTGCCGTCGCTCGACACGCCCGTGTGCGACCTCGAGACGCGCAAGTTCAACGAGGCCGCGGGCAAGCTCGGCAAGGACGTTGTCGTGCTGACCGTGAGCATGGACCTGCCGTTCGCCCAGGCGCGATGGTGCGGCGCGGCCGGGGTCGACGCGGTGCAGACCCTGTCCGACCACAAGGACGCGTCGTTCGGGTTGCAGTACGGCGTGCTCATCAAGGAGCTTCGGCTCCTCGCGCGGGCGGTATTCGTTGTCGACCGCAAGGGGATCGTGCGCCACGCGCAGCTCGTCAAGGAGATGGGGAACGAGCCCGACTACGACGCGGCCCTCGCGGCGGTCAAGGCGATCATCTAGAGGAGAAACGGCCATGACGAACCTCAGCAACACCCAGGTCGCCGAGGCGCTCAAGGCGGCCTTGCGCGTCGAGACCGACGGCCGGTACTTCTACCTGATGGCGGCCGGCTCCACCGTGGATCCCAAGGGCAAGGAGATCTTCGAGCGCCTCGCCCGCGAGGAGCAGTCGCACTTCGAGTTCCTGGAGCAACAGTACCGCGCGATCGCAAAGACCGGCAGGCTCGACGCCTCCTTGAAGCTCGGGGCGCCCTCGGATCTCACGGGCCCGAGCCCCATCTTCTCGAACGCCATCCGCTCGCGCCTCGCCGAGGCCCACTTCGAGATGACCGCCCTCTCGGTGGGCGTGGAGCTCGAGCTCTCCTCCGAACGCCACTACTCCGTCGCGGCCGCGGCGGCGACCGATCCGGTCGCGCGCGCCTTCTTCCGCGAGCTGGCGCAGTGGGAGGCGGGCCACTACAGGGCTCTCACGGCCCAGCAGGACGACCTCAAGGAGGACTACTGGGCGGCGGGCGGCTTCGCGCCCTTCTGATCGCGCCTGCGCCGCGGCCAGTACACGATCGCCTCGCCGAAGCCCAGCGTCACGTATGACACCAGCAGCCAGATGAGGATGTACGCCGGCGTGTAGCGCCACCACAGGAACACGCTCGAGCCCACGACGAAGGCCAGCACCGCCACCGTGAACGCGTTGAGCTTCACGTCCTTGAACGACCTGAACCGGACCGAGCTCACCATCAGGAGGGCGAGGGCCACCATCACGACCGCCATCACGGGGTAGCTGATCCCCTTGACCGTGATGCCGTACTCGGTGAGCCACGGCCAGCCGCCCATGGCGCGCGTCGCCACCACCAGGGCCACGATGAACCCGGCCGCCATGGGGATGGGCAGGCCGAGCATGTACTTGTCCGGCTTGGCGCCGGGGCCCTTCGCGGCGGTCGAGAGCACGTTGAAGCGCGCGAGCCGCAGGGCCCCGCCCATGACGTACACGAAGCACACGACAAGCCCCGGGATGCCGGTCTCCTGCAGGGTCCACTTGTACGTGATGATGGCCGGGGCCAGGCCGAAGGACACCAGATCGGCGAGAGAGTCGTACTGCACGCCGAACGCGGACTGGGTGCGCGTCATCCGGGCGACGCGGCCGTCGAACAGGTCGAAGAAGAAGGCCAGCACCACGAGCAGCGTGGCGCGGTAGATGTCCTGCTCGGACGCGGTCGGCCCGGCGCAGCGAAGGATTGCGAGCACGCCGCACAGGAGGCTCGCCGAGGTGAGCAGGTTGGGGAAGATGAAGAGGGTCTTCTTGAGATCCATACCCGGCGCATCATACACGACCCGCCCGTGTTCCTCCAATCTCGGTTTCCGTTCTTCGACCGTGCACCAAGCGATAGAGCGTCGGCAACACGATGAGGGTAAGCAGCGTCGAGGTGACGAGGCCACCCATCACAACCACCGCCAGCGGCTTCTGGATGTCCGCGCCCGAACCCGTCGCGTAAAGGAGCGGCAACTGTCCGATGAAGGCGGTGAGCGCCGTCATCATCAGCGGCCGAAATCGCAGCTCGCAACCCTCGCGAATCGTCTCTGCAACGGAACGACCGCGCTGGCGGAGTTGCCGGAAGAACGCGACGAGCACCACGCCGTTCTGCACGGCGATGCCGAGCAGCACGATGAACGCCACGGCCGCGGACACGGACAACGGCATCCGTGCGACCACCACGGCGACGATGCCGCCCACCACCGCGAACGGCAGGACGACGAGCACCAAGAGCGAGCTCCTCACCGAACCGAGCGCCATGAAGAGCAATATGAGGATGAGCAGGAGCGCGATGGGAACCACGATGGCGAGCTGGCGCATGGCGCGCTCTTGGTTCTCGAACTGGCCGCCGTACTCCACGAAGTACCCCGACGGCAGCTCCTTCGCGAGCGGCGCGATGCGCGCCTGCACGTCCTCCACGAAGCCGCCGAGGTCGCGGCCGCGCACGTTGGCCTCGACCACGACCCGCCGCATGCCGTTCTCCCGGCTCACCTGGGCCGGCGCCTCGACCAGCTCGATCTTCGCGACCGAAGCGAGCGGCACGCGCTCGCCGCCGGGCGCCGGGACGAGGAGCCCCTCGATCTGTGGGATATCGGCACGCGCCGACTCGGGGAAGCGCACGACGATCGCGAAACGCCGCTGGTCCTCGATGAGCGTGCTCGCCTTCCTGCCGGCGATGGCCGTCTCGATGGTGTCGTTGACGTCGGCGATGTTGATGCCGTAACGGGCCACGGCGTCGCGGTCCACGACCACGTCGAGCTGCGTCATTCCCGAGATCTGCTCCACCTTCGTGTCCCTTGCACCCTCTACCCCCATCAGGACGGCCGCGGCACGGTCGGCGAACCTCTTGAGCACGTCGAGGTCCGGGCCGAAGATCTTGATCGCGAGATCGCTTTTCACGCCGGAGATGAGCTCGTTCACCCGCAGCGCAATCGGCTGCGAAAAAGAGAATCGCAGTCCTGGAATCTGGCCGAGATCCTTCTGCATGGCCTCGACGAGCTCGGCCTTGTTTCTCCCCGTGCCCCACTGCTTGCGGGCTTTGAGCATGATGAAGAGGTCCGTCTGCTCCGGCCCCATGGGATCCTCGGAAATCTCGGCGCGGCCGGTCTTGCTCACCACGGTCTCGACCTCCTTGAACTTCAGCAGCCGCTTCTCCATGAAGCTCGCGACCTGCACGGAACCGTCGAGCGAGGCGTTGGGCAGGCGCACGACGTTGACGGCGATGGAGCCTTCGTCGAGCGGAGGCATGAACTCGGTCCCGACGAGCGGGACGAGGCCCAAGGCGCCGAGGAGGACCGCGACCGCGATCCCCAGCGTGATTGCCGGGCGCCTGACCGCGCGTTGGAGGAGGCTCAGGTAGGCGCGGTGAAAGCGCCGGATGAAGCCGAACGACTTCTCGGGAACCTGCTTGAGGATCAGCTCGGACAACACCGGGACGATGGTGAGTGCGACAAGCAGGGAGACGAGCAGGGCGATGAGCATCGTCAAGGCGAGCGGCGCGAACATCTTTCCCTCGACCCCTTGGAGCGTGAACAGGGGCACCAGGATGATGGCGATGATGAGGACCGAGAACGCAACCGGCCGCGCCACCTCCGCGAGCGCCTCGGCGACGACGCGGCGCTTGTCTCCCGCGTCCCGACGGTGCGCGAGGTGGCGCCGGATGTTCTCCACGATGACCACCGAGGCGTCGACGACCATGCCGACGGAGAACGCCATCCCGCCCAGGCTCATGAGGTTCAGCGACAACCCCGCCGCGGCCATGACCAC
Organism: Deltaproteobacteria bacterium; assembly: GCA_028713995.1. Lineage (GTDB taxonomy): Bacteria > Myxococcota_A > Polyangia > JAAYKL01 > JAAYKL01 > JAQTNF01. Next base: position 9,138 of record JAQTNF010000085.1, read on the forward strand.
GAAGGAGAGGAGAAAGGTGATCGGCAACGACAACGTGACGACCAGCGCGGTACGGAGCTCGGCCAGAAACAGGAACAAAACGATGATGACGAAGATGCTGCCCTCGCGCAGGGCGTCTGCCACGGTTTCGATGCACGCCTCGACGAGCGACGTGCGGTCGTAGAAGACATTGAGCCGCACACCCGTAGGCAACGTGGCGCCGATCTTCCCCACCTCGTCCTTGACCCGGCTCACCACGTCCTTCGAGTTCTCGCCCTTGAGCATGATGATCATGCCCGCCACCGCTTCGCCCTTGCCGTCGCGGGTGACCGCGCCCTGGCGAGGCTCGGCGCCGATGACCACGTCGGCCACGTCGCGCAGATATACGGGCGCGCCGTCATCGGCCTTGAGCACGATGCGCTCGATGTCCGGGATGTCCCTGAGGAGCCCGACGCCGCGCAGGTAGACCTGCTCCCAGCCGCGCACGATCACGCCGCCGGCGGCGTTGGCGTTGTTGCGCTCGATGGCCTCGACCACATCGTTCGTGGTCAAGCCGTACTTCAGCAGCCTGTCGGGCGAAACGAGCACCTGGTACTGCTTGACGTACCCGCCGAAGCTGTTGACCTCGTTCACGCCGGCGATGGGCTTGAGCAGCGGTGCCACCAACCAGTCCTGGATGGTCCGCAGCTCCGTCGCGTCGTGCGTCTCGCTCTCGAGCGTGTACTGGTAGATTTCGCCGAGCCCCGTGCTGATGGGGCCGAGCTCGGGCTCGACACCGGACGGGAGATCCTCGCGGGCGAGCGAGAGGCGCTCGAAGACCAGCTGGCGCGTCCAGTAGGTGTCCACGCCTTCCTCGAAGACGATGACGACCTGCGACATCCCCGCCTTGGAGAGGGAGCGCACCTGCGTCACCCTGGGCAGGCCGCGCATCACCTGCTCGATGGGGTAGCTCACGCGCTGCTCGACGTCGACCGCGGCGAGGCCGGGCGCTTTGGCGAGGATCATCACCTGCGTGTTGGTGACGTCCGGGAAGGCGTCGATGGGGAGGCGCGTCCAGGAGATGACGCCCCCGGCAATCGCGACGGCGGCGGCGAGCAGGACGAGGAAGCGGTTTTTGAGAAGCCATGTGATGAACGCCATGACGCACTCCCCTTTAGTCCGCACAGCCTGCGCCCATCTTCGAGCGCAGCACGTCGGACTTCATGAGGAAGGCGCCGTCGGCGACTGCGGTCTGCCCCGGTGCGAGCCCCTTCTTGATCTCGACCCACCCGTCCCAGGTTCGCCCGACGACCACGGGCCGGCGTACGTAGTATTCGCCGTGATGATGGACGAAGACGAAGGTCCGCCCTTCATCCTCCAGCACCGCGCTGCGAGGGACCGCCGGCACCTCGTTCATGCCCGGCAGGAAGACCTTGACCGCGGCGAACATCCCGGCCAGCAGCCGGCCGTCGGGATTCGCGACCTCGACGCGAACCTTCACGGTGCGCGACGACTCGTCCATCGCCGGGCCGACCAGATCGACGGTCCCCGGAAACTCGTCGCCGGGGTATGCCTTGACGGAGACCGACGCATCGAGATTCTGGGCCGCATGCCCTTTGTTCACGGCGGCAATGTCGCGTTCGTAGAGATCCGCCCATACCCAGAGAGTCGTGTTGTCGCCCAGGGTGATGAGCGACTCCTCGGTCTTTGCAACCTCGCCCGGCACCGCGTGCATGACGAGGACCGTGCCGTCCATGGGGGCGCGCAGCACGAGACGGCCCAGGTTGTTGCCGCCCGTGCCCAGGCGCCTGAGCTTGCCGGACGCACCTCTGGCCCGGATCTCGGCCGCCCCGAGCTCGTGTTTCGCCTCGAGGTACTCCTTCTCGGAGGAAATGTTCTCCTTGCGCAGCTCGGATACCCTTTCGAAGTTGCGGCGCGCCAGCTCGACCAGAGCCTCGGCCTCCAGGTAGTCGGCTTGGGATTCGCCCACCTCGACGCTCTCGATCTCGATGAGCGCCTGGCCCGTCACGACCTTGTCGCCGAGCGCGACGTGGACCTTCTTGACGATGCCTTCCACCTGGGAGCTCACGTGGCCGACGCGCCGCTCGTCGAAACCGACCTCCCCCGTGAGCTCGAGGGGAACGGCGACCTTCCGGCTTTCCACCTCGACGGTCTTGACGAGCCCGCCTTCGCAGAGGCATGCCGGAACGCGCACGAAGCCCGTCTCGTAGCGGCACTCATCGCACTCGAAGGTCTTCTTCCCGTGCTCGCAGGTCATGGCGAGGAGCTCCTCCACCGGGCGGTCGAGGTCCGACAGCTCCTTGGCCTCGGCGCCCTCGCCATGCTCCTCCGGCTTCGCCGGGGCGACAGCGGCGGCCTTGGCCGGCTCGCTCTTGTTGCAGGACAGGCCCGCGGTCACAAGGATGAGCGCGATGAGGATGATGGTATCTTGAGTTTTCATTTGGATTCCTCTCCGACCAGCGCGTCGAGGCGGCAGCAGTCGATCTGGGCCTGCGCGAGCGCGTTCAAATAGAAACGATGCGCGTCGAGCAGAGTGCGGCGGGCGTCGATCACCTCGAGGAGGCTCGCTTCGCCGATCTGGTAGGTCTTTTCCAGCATGGACGCGGCGACCTCCGAGCGCGGGATCACGTTGTCCTTGAAGCGCGACGCCGTGGCGACCGACGCGCGGCACGCCGCCTGCGCCCCAATCACCGCTGCGTCGATGTCCAACGCGGTGGCCTCGGTCTGCTTCTTTCCCGCGGCGAGGCTCGCCTCGGCCTCAACGATGCGGCCGGAGTTCCAGTTCCATATGGGAAGATCGACGGCGACCCCTGCGCCGTAGGCGCGCTGATCGAGCTCGAAATCCGCGAAGCCCGTGAGGGAGAACGACGGGACACGGGCCATCCTCTCCACGTCGACCTCGGCCTCGAGGACCCGCGTCCTCGCCCGCGTGGCCGCCAGCGCCGGATGTGTCGAACGCACCCTGGCCAGCGCCGTGGCGCGATCGACCGCGACGGGCAGCGCGCCGAGGTCGGCGGTCGCCACGAGCTCCTTGCCAGGAGGCACGTCAAGCCAGAGCGCGAGCTCAGCCCGGCGTGCCGAGAGCGAGATGTGCGCGGCCTCCAGCTCGCTCGCGACTTTCTCGAGCTCGATCTCGACCCGTATCACCTCGACCGGTCGCGCTTCCCCCTTCTCGACCCGCCGCCTCACCGTTTGCACCAACGCCGAGGTCTGCGCTTCGAGAGCCTCAAGCGAGGCGACGCTGGCCTGCTCGTAAGCCAGGTTCCAGAAGAGAACACGAAGCTGAAGCAGGACGTCCCGGCGGAGCGCCTTGTTCTCGGCCAGGGTCACGTCGACTCCTGCCTCGGCCGCATCGAGACGCGACCCACGCTGCGCGACCCAGCCCAAGGGCAGGGTCAGGGCCAGGCCCCATTCGATCCCCGCGCCACCGCCGACTCGCGGTCGGGCTTGACCGACGGTGCCCTCCAAAGTCGGGTTGGGCGCTGCGCCCGCCGCGTCCACGCCTGCGCGAGCGGCATCGACTTGATACTCGCCTGCCGCCAGCTGGGGGTGTCTGTCGACGAGCCGGACGATGTCCTGCCACGTCACGGCGATGGTCGGGGGGGCCGTAGGCTCCTCGGCCGCCACGGTGACGGCCGAAGTGAGGACAACCGGGAACAGGAGCGCGGCCGCGCTCCTTCGCGCACACAGGAACATGCTCCACCTCCTCGCTGCTCTCGGACGCACCGGCGCGGAACGAGCGCCGGCAAATCCCGGGGATCAGGCTGCGATTGCGAGGAGGCGGCTTGGCGGCCTGAAGAGGCGGGAAGTGAAGCCCTGGTTGGGAACGCCGGGGACGATCACCCCCATGGCGTCGAAGACCTGCATGTTGAGGGACGTCGTTCCGGCGACCGGCGATCCGGGCACGTGACACAGGCAGTGGCACTGGTGCCCCCCCGCCGGGCGGACCCCGTCCGGGACGCGCTGCGTCGCGATCCGCTCGTGCTCCTCGCCGTGCATGGTCGCGAGCACGGATGAAGCATCCTTGCCCAGGGCGATCGTCCCGTCTGCGTCGTGGTGGTGGTCCCCTTCGCAGGGGAACTCCGTGGCGCCCATGGTCATGAAGGCGAACACCGCGGCGAGCGCCACATCGAGCGCCCCCCCGCGAGCCCTCATCATTTTGAGCACGCACGGCATGGGCGTCCTTGTACCACGGAACACCCGGGGGCGAACAGACGGGCTCAACGGGCGGGGGACAGCAGGGCGCGGGCAAAGGAGCGCAGCACCGGATCGTCGCGACCGGCTTCGCCGGCCTTTTCGAGGAGATCGAGCGCGGCGCGGTCTTGGGCCGCCTCGTGCAGGATCACGGCCCTCGCAAGCACGTCGTCGTAAGCCGGATCGAGCCGCTTCAGCTCGATTGCGGCGGCGAGCCTGCGCTCGGGCCCATCGGGTGACGAGAACGCAGCGACGAAGTCGAGCCTGGCCTTGCGCTCGAGGGGCGTAAATCCCTCGTCCGGATGCAGCCCCGCGAGCAGGCGCCAGCGCGACTTGAAAAGCACCACGGGTGTGAGGGCGGGCGCGCGCAGCCGTCCCGAAGCGTCCACGAGCCCACGCTCCACCGACCTCTCGAGGAACGCGCCACCTGCGCGGCGCAGGGCCTCGGCCTCGCGACTCTTTTTGCCCCACGCGGCAACGCCGCTCGCGGCGGCCACGGCCGAAAACCTGGTAAACTCCCGCCCGAAGCGCGCCGCGAGATGGTCCCCGAGCGCGAGGAAACGCTCCTTGCCGCGTGCGACGCTCTGCCTGGCCTTGTCACCGAACTCCTCGACGAGGGCTGCGATGGTTCCCCTGTTCGCGAGCGCCGACGCATCGGTCTCCGCCATGTGAATCCGCTCGAGCAGGTCCGCGAGGACCTGCTCCTCCGGGCTCGCCTCGAACGCCGCGTCGCCCTTGTCGAACCCCTCCATGGCCGCGCGAACCTCCTTCTCGTCGAAGGCGGGCCTGGGCAGGGCCGGCACGACGCCGGTCAGGTTGCGGGCGAAGACGTAAACCGCGGTCGCGGCAACGACGAACGCAAGCCCGGCGACGACCGCGATGGTCGCGCCCCGCTTCGGCCCGCGAACCTGCCGTGTCCCCACATCGGCTTCGCTCCTTTTCGTCTCATTCCGGTCTGTCATTCCGGTCTTCCCTCCGTCCAACGGCATGATAGACTACAGGACGGTCTGTGTCATTGCGCTCGCGCGAGCGCTGGAGGTCCGCGGCCTCCCAAGAATCGGACGGTTTTTCACATGACAGACAAGCGCAAATACGTCAGGGCGGTCTATGAAACGGCCATCACCATCACGAACGAAGGCGCGACCGACGCCGGCACGTCGGTCAACATCAGCCGCGGAGGGCTGTGCGTGAAGACCGACCGCAGCTACCCGTTCGGAGCGCGGATCGAGCTCGGCATCGACCTCCCTGGCGTTCCGGAGACCTGCCGGATCCCGTGCATCGTGAGGTGGGTGAGCCCGGAAAACGCGGTCGGCTTGCAGTTCGAGAACCTGCGCGCCATCGAGCTATGGGCCTTGAACAAGCTCATGCACACCCTGGGCGAGGTCGAACCCTGACCCCGGCCCGGCTCACCTGAGGAGCCGCGTGAGGTTGGCCCGCTCCCAGGCCCGCGCCTCGTCGTAACGAGCAAAAGCCTTCTCCAGCGTACGGAAGCGGCGCGTGTGGTAGCGCTTGCGGCCGTCCGCCTCCTCGACCGGCAGCACGTGGTGCAGGAGCTCGTGGTACACGATCCAGTCCAGCACGTAGTCCGGCACGTCGGGTGCGTCGAGCACCGGGTTCACGCGGATCATGCCGTCGTCGAAGCTGTAGTTGGCGAGCGCGCGGCTGCGCCTGCGGCGGCCTCGGCCCTTGATCGGCGCGCGGCCCCAGGTGATGCCCACCTCGAGCGCGCCGCCGAAGTGCGCGGCCACGACCCGGGCGAGAACCTCTCCGAGGTCCCGGTGCCGGCCGTTCAGGACCGCGGCCTTCTTCCGGCGCTCGCGCGCGGGCCTGCGGATCTCGTTGCCGTGGGCCGCCACGAACGCGTCGATCATCCGTGAGGCCTTTTTGTCGCGGCGCGTAAAGAAGCGCGCCAGGCTCTCGAGCAGATCGTCGTCCGCGTGGCGGAACATGCGGTGCAACCGCGCCCGCAGCCGGCCGCCCGACCGCCTGATGGAGACCATGGTGAAGCGGTTCTCCGTGAAGACGACGTCCACGGGCTCGGGCAGGCGCATGCTCAGGTACCCCGCGATGCGCCTGCAATGGGCCTCGAGGTCGGCCTCCCCGTCCGGGGCGGGCCGCGGGGCCGGTCGGGCCGCGGGGAACGGGAGCGCAAGCTGGCGATCGCGCGGCATGGGCATGGGGACACGCTACGGCCGGGTCGCGCGGGGTGTCAACGGGCCGGGGTTGGAAAGCCCCCTCACGGGCGTTCCCCCTCACGTAAAACTGGATCAGAGGGCCCGGCAACGGATAGAATTTGGTTGTGAAGATGTGTCGAGCGTTGGTGTTCCTCCTCACCTTGGCGCTGGCCGCCCTCGGCCAAAACGCGTCGGCGGACATCTTTTCCTTTACCGACAACGACGGCACCGTCCACTTCACGAACCTGCGGCCCTCGGGGCGCAACGCGGGCAAGTACCGCGTGTACCTGCGCACCCCGCCGCAGCGAATGGCGCGGCCCGGCGTGGTGCCGATCCCGGCCACCAGCACCAACGCGGCGCGCTACTCCATGTACGACGCCTCGATCCGCGAGGCGGCCCGCACCTTCGCGGTCCCCGAGGCCTTCATCCGCGCCGTCATCCACGTGGAGTCCGACTACAACCCGGGGGTGGTGTCCTGGGCCGGGGCGCAGGGGCTCATGCAGCTCATGCCCGCCACGGCTAGGCGCATGAACGTGCCGGACCCCTTCAACCCGCACCAGAACATCATGGGCGGGGCGCGCTACCTGAGATTCCTCGCCAACACGTTCGGCGGCGACATGGTGCTCACCATCGCGGGCTACCACGCCGGCGAGGGCGCGGTGATGAAGTACAACGGCGTGCCGCCCTACTCCATGACGCACGAGTACGTGAGGCGCGTGCTCAAGTGGTACCGCTACTACAAGAGCACCCTCGCCGCGAAGCAGCCCCCGCCCGTGGACACCGACCCGCCCGAGGTCAACGAGGCGGAGTAGGGTGCGCGATTCATCGCGCCCTCGCGATTCAGCCCACCCCGGATCGTTTCCTGCGGCCAAGCAGAAACCCCGCGGCCAGCCCCGCAACCAACACGGCGAGCGTGAGGAGCGCCGCGCGCGTGGCGCCGATGCGAAGCCCAGGAGGCGGCCCAGCGACGGGCGCCTCGCGGATCCCGAGCTCCGCGTCCCCGTACGCCTCGGTCATGGCCCGGACGAAGCCGGGCAGATCCGCGCGCGGCACCTCGTCGCGCAGCGTCCTGGCGGTCCAGATCGTCTCGACGACCCCGGCCGCCGCCTCCCTCGACGAGCGCGAGAGCCGCACGAAGCGGTTCTCGAGGATCCATGCCCTCCCGAGCCCGACGCCGCGCGGAACCCCGGCGAGCCGCATGACGACCGACGTGGTGCGCGGGTGGTCGAGGCGAAAGGGCGCACCGCGGACCGCGAGCTCCGGGTGATCGAGCCAGTCGGCGATCTCCGGAGGCAGGTACCGGAGCACGATGCCTTCCCCTGCCCCGGGCCCTTCGAAGACCATGCGCTCGTGGATGACGAGCGGCGTCGCGCTCCGTTTCGCGGCCGAGTAGTCGTGGGTCATGGAAGCGAGCGCCAGGCCGTAGATCGCCCGCCCGAAGAACTCCGCCGCCTCGCGACGGAGCCCGTCCGGGGTGCCCGCGAGGATATGCCGCCGCATGTCGGCGAGGATCGGCCCCGCGTAGCTCGTGGTCACGTCGAGGTCGAGGCGCCTCACCCCCGCGCGCACCGGCTCGAGCCCGGCCGCGACGCGCGACTCCACGATCGACACGCCGTCCGCCTGGCGCGGCACGACCACGAGCCCGTGTACGCCGTCCGCGACGAGCACGCGCGTCCCTTCGCGAACCGCTCCCGACCAGGGCGGCACCGCCTCCTTGATCGTGGGGTCGATGAAGAGGAGCGAGCCTCCCTCGCGCGCGGCGACAACCTCGTGGTTGAAGGCCGCAAGGACCGGCAGCTCGGGATCGACGGGGCCGAGGTCGGACGTGCGCACGAGCGCGCTCCACGCCTCGACGCCCGCCGCCCGCAACAGGCGCACGAGCAGAAGCGCCATGTCCTTGCAGTCGCCGTACCCGCGGTTGAGCACGTCGCCGGGGGGGCTCGGCCGCGCGCGGTGCGAGCTCACCTCGAGACCCACGTACCGGATGTTGTCCCGCACCCAGGCCGACAGCGCGGCAATCGGCTCTTTTTTGCCACGCACGATCTCGGCGGCGAGCGCGCTCACACTCTTGTCCTGCGGGTAGGCGTCGAGGATCCGGCCGTAGCCCGCGCCGATGGCCTCGAAGGAGAGCGCCGACGAGACGAGGAACGTCCGGAAAGGATCGTAGCCGTCCGGCATGTCGTCCTCGACCGTGGGAGGATCGACGTGGCGCGCCGACAGCACGAGGACCGAGCGATCGTCGCCTTCGTCGACGAGCGGCGGGTCGAATCCCCGCGCGTGGAACCTGAGCCCGAGCGCGCGCGGCGCGTCGATGACGAGCCGTCGGTCGCACACGTGGGATCCGTAGCCGTCTGTCTCCATCCAGTCCCAGGGCGACTTGGGCGCGCGGGACACGCGCAGGAAAGCGAAGTCCACCTGGTCGCCGGCCCGCAGCCCCTCGGGGATGAACGACACCGTGCGCTCGTCCACGTACATGCCCTCCGCCTTGCCTTCGGCCTGCGGCCGGGCGCGGTACGGAAGATCCTCCCAGGCGCCTCCCGGGGAGCGGCGGCGCAGGCGCACGAGCAGCAGGTCCTCGTCCGAAGGCGCATAGGTCACGGCAAGGTCGCCCGCGAGATCGAGCCCCTCCTGATTGTGGGCCACGAGCACCTCGCGGTCGAGGACGCGCTCGCGGCCGTCGGCCTCCACACGCACGACCGTGTCGTACAGGATCCGGTGGAACGCCCCCTGGTCCTCGAGCGCCGTCTCGTGCGCCGCGAACCCGGGCGCGGACACGATCTCCCCGAGATCGCGCTCCTGCGCCCACTTGGGCCAACCGGCCCGCGGCCAGCTCTCGCCTGTCGGCGCGGCGCCGGCGAGGAGGAGCGCGAGCGAGGCGAGGAGCAGCGCGTTCGAGCGTGGTCTCACGTGATGTCGCTTTCGCGCGGCCCTTCCTACGGCTGGTACTCGTAGGCGCCCATGTCCGCGTAAGGCGGATTGCCGATGCCCTTGTCGACGGGCGGCGCGTCCACCCGCGCCTTGCCGTCCTTGTCGAGCCGCGGCGCGAGATCGCCGTTGGCCGCGTCGATGCACGGCGAGGTGGATTGCAGATGGAGATCCTCCACGGTGAGCAGCTTGAAATTCGGGTCGGCGTTGATGTTCCCCTCGCCCGGGAACGTGGCGGATCCCTGCACGTCGCTGTAAGTGACGGTCAGGATCGCGCCGTCGTTCATGATCTCGCCCGGGGTGTCGGCCCACAGGATCGAGTTCGCGATGGTTGTATGGCTCCCGCCGCCCCCGTCGTAACCGGAGATGGCGCCGCCTCCGTCCTTCGCCTCGTTGGCCCTGAAGGAGCAGTTCGTCACCTTGGCCTCCGCGTACTGGTTCCTCACCGCGCCGCCGTAGAGCTTCGCCTTGTTGCCCACGAACACGCAGCTCGTGATCTCGGCCCCGGCCGTGAAGTGGTTCATCACGGCGCCGCCGAAGCTGTTGGTGTCGGTGACCTGATTGTCGAAGAAACCGCAGTCGATGATGTGCGGCGAGCCGCCGTCCACGTAAATGGCGCCGCCGCTGTCCTGGGCGCTGTTGGTCCTGAACGTGCAATTGCGCACCACCATGACGTCCGCGTCCCCCGAAAGCGTCGCGTACAAGCCGGCCCCCACGGAGTTCTCCACGCCGATCGTGTCGTTCGCCAGCCCGTGCTGCACCGTGAAGCCGTCGAGGACCGTGTTCTTGGCGCCCTCGACCACGTGGTAGACGTTGGACGTGCCGCCGTCGGCCTCGCGTCCGTCGAGCACGGTGAGATGCGCGGCCACGTCGCGATCCGTGCGCCACGCCTCGGCCCCGTCGAACCCGCCGTACACCTCCACGCCGGGCCGCAGCACGACGGAATCCGTCCTCCCGGTCGAATAAACGTAGTACGCGCCGGCCTTGACCCACACCTCGCACACGCTCGGCCCGCCCGTCTTCTTCACCTCCTCGTAGGCGAGCTCGATGGCGTCCTGGATCTTCTTCTTGGGCGAGGACCAGGACAGCCCGGTGCCGAACACGGCCGCGCCCCCGTCCGCGTATCTCACGCACGACGCCTGGTACTCGTAGGCGCCCATGTCCACGTAAGGCGGCGTCCCGGCGCCCGTGTTCGGGGTGCGCGGCTCGTCCACGCGGGGTGCCCCGTCCAGGTCGGCAGGAGGCGCGCCGGTTCCGTCCGCTGCGTCGATGCACGGCGACCGGTCGCCGAGGCGCCAGTTCCCCGCGGCGGGATCCACGAACGCGGGGTCGGCCATGATGTTGCCGGCGCCCAGGTACGCGGTGGAGCCCTGCACGTCGCTGTAGGTCACGATCGGGGTCGTGAGCGCGTTCGCGATCTCGTCCGCGGCGTCGCCCCACAGGACGCAGCTCGTGAACCTGGGTGCGGGCACGCACGTGTCGTTGTAAGCCGCGCCGCCGGAACTGGCCTTGTTGCCGGTGAAGGTGCAGTTCGTGTACCTGGCCTGCGAGTGGTCGTTGCGCACGGCGCCGCCCTCGGTGCCGCCCTTGTTCCCCGCAAAGAGGCAGTTGCTGACCTCCGGCGAGGCGCTCGTCACGTCCATGGCGCCCGCGAGCGAAGTGCCCGTGTTGTTCTTGAACACGGTGTTCGAGATCGCCAGCGTGACGTCGCCGTTCACCGACAGTCCGCCCCCGTACGTGGCGGTGTTGGAGACGAAGCCCGCGGAGCTGACCGCGATGGCGCTGTCGACCGCGCCGACCTTGACCACGTACAGCCCGCCGCCCGCGTACGACGCGTTGTTGCCCGCGAACGAGCAGCCGGTCAGCGTGGACGAGCTGTCCTCGTTGTAGACGCCCGCGCCCGAGAGCGCCTCGTTGGCCGTGAACGCACAGCGCGTGATGGTCGGCGCGCCGCCCCAGTTGGTCATGCCGCCGCCCGTCGAGCCGTCGTACGCGCCCGTGGAGCTGCCGTTGGAGTCGAACACGCAGTCGCTCACCGAGGCGTTCGAGTCCAGGTTGAACATGGCCGCGCCCATGTCCACGGCGAGGTTGTCCCTAAACGTGCAGTTCCTCACCGTGGGCGACGCGCCCGCGTTGTACATGCCGCCGCCGCGCTGCCTGTCCATGTTGGTGGATGGCCCATCCGCGTTGCCGTTTTGGATCGTGAACCCGTCGATGGTCGCGCCGTCGCTGCCGATCACCACGTGATAGGATTGGCTCGTGCCCGCGGCACCGTCGCGGCCGTCCAGGATTGTGACGTTGGTCGCCCAATTTCGCGAATCGCGGTCCGTCTCGATGCCGGCGAACCCGCCGTACAGGCCGATGCCCGGCTCGAGGGCCACAGTGTCGAACCTGCTGCCCCCGTTGACGTAGTAGGTTCCGGCGGCGACCCACACCTCGCAGCTCGAGGCTGCTTCATGTGCGGCCGCGACAGCTGTCCTGACGTTGTTGTACGCGGCGGCCCACGTCAGCCCGTCGCCTCCGCCCGGGGCGTCGACCTTGACCCGCCTGATGCATACGACGCCCGTGTCCGTGTCGCTGTCCGTGTCGGAATCGCTGTCCGCGTCCGTGTCGCTGTCCGTGTCGCTGTCCGTGTCCGCGTCCGTGTCGCTGTCCGTGTCGCTGTCCGTGTCGGCGTCAGTATCGGCGTCGGTG
>JAQTNF010000086.1 GCA_028713995.1 Deltaproteobacteria bacterium
AAAACGCGCAGACCGTCCAACTCCATCAGCGCGAGGACGGCCTTCATCGCACCCCAGGCGTCAGCCCTTGAAGGAACCTCGTCGAACCGCCACCGGGGTGGGTCACGATCTGTTGGCCTGTCCACCCGATTCCCGAACAACACGATTGACCGTCGTCGGCCGAAGACGTTACGATTACTCCTATGGACGAAGGCTTCTCCGTGGAAGATCGGATCCTGTGCCCGGACGGGGCCTGCATCGGCGTCATCGGTCCGGACGGCCGGTGCAAAGTGTGCGGCGTTTCGTCGGTGGACGGCGACGCTTCACCCCCGACCGGCGAGGCCCCGGAATTCAAGCCCGGCGTCGACGACCCGGCGGATCTCGATCCCTCGGATCGCGTCTGCTGCCCGGACGGCACGTGCGTGGGCATCCTCGGACCCGAGGGACGTTGCGGCGTTTGCGGGCGATCCTCATGACCCTGGTGCGTTCCATATGGGTTCTCATCCTCGCCGCGGCCGGAACCTGGTGTGCCGCGGGGTGTCTGGTCGACCCGTTCCCGGAGCCGGATCCGATCAGCGGTGCGGACGCGGGCGGCGACGGGGGCGGCGACACGGATACGGGCGCCGACTCGGACACGGACGGCGACACCGACAGCGACTCGGATTCCGACTCGGACAGCGACTCGGACAGCGACTCGGATTCCGACAGCGCATCCGACACGGACACGGACTCCGACACCGACGGCGACACGGACGTGGATGCCGGGGCGGACGCCAGCGTTGACGGCGGCGACGCGGGGGACGGGGGTTAGGTCGGTTCCGAGAGCTTTTCGCGCGCGATATCGGCCCACGGTCCCATGGGCTCGATTTCCAGGTAACGCTCCCAGTGGACGCGGGCCTCGTCGGCGCGTCCCAGCCGGGACTTGGTCATGGCCAGGTTGAAGTGGGCGTCGGCGAACGTGGAGTCGAGCCCGACCGCCACGGAGAAGCACCGCTCCGCCTCCTCAATCTCGCTGGTCTCGAAGCACAGGAAGCCCAGGTTGTAGTGGGCCTCGGGCTGGTCCGGGTCGATCTCGACGGCCTTGCGGTACAGGACTCGCGCGTCCTCGGTCTTTCCCGTGCGGTACATAAGGTTGCCCAGGTTCGTGTACGCGTTGGCCATGGAAGGATCGAGGTAGATGGCGCGGTGGTAGGCCTCCTCGGCCTGGGCCAGGGTGGCCTCGTCCTCATCGAGACGACAACCCTCCATGTACCAGTCGTAGCCGGTCCGAAGCCCGGGATTCGAGCGCCTCGGGGCGAGCGTCGATATGATGCTGTCGGTGATGCTGCTCACGCTGAAGTCGAGCAGCAGTTGGCCCGAGTCTGCGTCGAACTCGCGCTCCTCGTCGATGACGGTCACGGTCCGCGAGTCGCCGAGGATGCGCAGGCGCCCGAGCGGGTGCGCGGAGCGCGGCAGCTTCTCCTTGAGCGACGAAAGGATGCGGCGCGCGCGCTGCAGCGTCACCCCGCCGTCGAGGAGGGTCTTGGCCGAACGGATGCCCACGAGATCCTGGAACGTGTAGACGCGACGCTGGCCGTCGTAGCCGGAAGGTTTCAGGAACCCCGACCGATCCCAGTAGCGCAGGCGGCTCTCGCTCACGTCGAAGAGGCGGCCGACCTCGGCGAGCGTGTACGTCTCGCCCGCGACCTGCGGCATTCCCGCGTCGTGATCGGCCTTGTGGGTCTCGCTCTTGTTCGGCGCCAAGTCCCCCTCACCTCGATCCCCGCCCGGATCGCTGCGCCCCAGTTTGCCGGGCCAGGGGCCGTCGAAACGCACGTAAATCACGCTGGCGTGCGGCGTCACGGGGCTTCTCCCTCGGCGTCGTGCTCGTCCTCGCAAAGGACCGCCAGCGGGCACTCCACATGAATATCCATCAAAAGCACATCGCCAGCAACCTTGAACTCGATGATCGCGCTCATCGCCCGAACCAGCATGGGCTCCACGCGCCGCTCGGCTTCGATGCGCGCCAGGCGCAGGAGCCGGACGTGCAGCGGGATGGATCTCTCGAGCGCGATGCGCCCTTCGGACGTGCGGAGCCACGCCGCCATGCCAACGGTGTCGCGACCCGACAGGTCCACGGACACGAGCGTGCTGCCGTGGTACATGGGGCACGCTTCGTCCATGTCGTCGATGGCGCCTTCGCTCATCACGACTTTTCTGGAAAGAAGAATATCGACGAAAAATCGAGCGAGCCCCCGCCCTCGCACTTCGTCGATAAGGGGCATTGCGGTGGCTTTGCAGAGCGGTCTGAGCCTCATGTATGATAGTGTAGGTCTTGAGGCCATATGTAGGCAAGAAATCTGCCTGGCGTTATTGGGAAAAGCAGCCGACCATGCAGGTCCTGTAGCCCGCCTCGCAGGCCGAGATGCACTGCGGGCCCGTAGCGCCGCACGCCCCCTTGCAGGCCTTCCACGACTCGCCGCAACGGCTCTGGCACTTTGCGCCGGGCGCCTCACCGACGCCCGCGTCCCCGGTGCCAGCGTCGGATCCGTCCTTGACCGCCGGTCTGATCTGCCGCGGTGCCGCAACCGGCTTGGCCGGCACGGGCCGCTGGTCGAAGGCGCCGGGCGGACCGGGCGGGCCCGGAACGGAGACGCCGTGATCGAGATCCACGAGGCGCAGCCGCGCGTAACCGATTTTGTCCTCGGGCTGATTGTAGAGGCGACCCTCGAGCCACTCGCTCCAGCACGCGCGCTTCTCTTCGACGCCCACGCCCGGCTTGTAGTCCGCGTCGAAGCACCGCGCGAACGCGTTGTCGCTCTCGTAGGTGCGCCGCAGGCTCGGCCCGCAGGCCATGACCGCGACCGCCAGCGCGATGCAGCACAGTGCGACTCGAGGTGACATCGTCGCTCCCTTTCGCCCGACCCTCGCGGGGCCGCGGCAAGAGAATGTCAAAGCGCCCGGCCTTTGGCAATGGGGCCGACGAATCCGAGCGGTCATCCGTGGTCAGGGTTCGTCACCCGCCCCGGTAGGTCACGCGAGACCGTTCTCCCTGCGGATCGTCTCGTACGGGACGCTTTCCCCCGGCTCGGCGAGGGCTTTCAAGGCGTCCTCGACGTCCTGCCTGTCCTCCATCGCTTCGAGCAGGGCGAGGTCTTCGAGCGAGACAAGGGCGACGAGGTCCTTCCCGCGACGCTGCACCACGACCCGTTCGCGCTTGCGCGCGACGCGGTTCAGGACCTTGGCCAGTTTCTCCCGGATCTCCGATGTCGTCACGTGCGTCATGTTCTCACCGTCCGTTTTCAGTCTGCGGCTTTTCGGCCGGAGCGTCAACCGTCAGCGCGGCCAGTCAGCGCGGCCAGGGTGGGCGCAAGCGTTTTGTCCGGCAGCGTGTGAACATCGCCTGATCATCGTCGACCGGATTGCCCCTCTTGGACTTCAGGGTATCAGAGGTCTTGAGTGAGGTTCGGGAAGCAGGGAGCAACGCATTTGGCGAAACGATCCGCCGCCTCAACAACGGCACGTACTTCGTCGTAGCCAAAGTGAAGTTCCTTCCCTCTCGGCATTCGGCCTGATACCTGGCCTTGGATTTTCTTCGTTACACGCCATCCATTGTGAACGATAGCGTGCCGTATCTGGAAGAGTCGCCCCAGAGGAGCATGATCCCGGGGATCGATGGGCACATAACCGGCGACGTCTTCGACAAGTCGGATGAAATCATCGACCTGACGCACCTTGGCTGCTGTCCGTACGAGTGCCTCAAGCCCCGAGGCAACGAAGACGATGACGCTCGCCAGAAGCGCTTGAACTGCCTCTTCATCGATATCGCTGCGCCCTGCCAGCATCAGGAGAGACTCCGCCCTTCCGCGATAGAGACCGTAGGTAGTCTCGGTATTCCAACCGAATCCGAAATCCTCCTCCAACCCTTCTCGAAGCGTATGAGTCCGTCCATGGCCGTTCGGCGTTGCAATGTGGATCTCCTCCGGCGGCTCACCGTTGAGGCTTGCTGCGAAGAAGTCGAAACACTGTTTGCTTTCTCCATTCGACATCATCTTCATGCCTTTCAAAGAGGATGGTCGTCCCTCTACCCCCGCCCCGCCCCCTTCCACTTTCGCCCGTCCTTGCTCTCGTAGGCGGCGAGCACGCCGATAGCGGCGAGACTGTCGAGCACGGGCTCGACCGAGCCAGCCCGGGCGAACTTGAACGAGCGGGCGACAGCTTCGGCGGTCCATGCCGCGCCGGAGCTAAGGACGAGATCGCGCACGGCGGCGATCTGCTCGGGTAGGGTCTTGGGCCAGGGGAGCTTGTCCGCGGGCGGCGCGGGGGGCTCCACGCTCGGACGAACATCCTGCCCCGTTGCCTGACCGGCCCGGCGGGTCGCCCACGCCTTGCGCGCCGCCGCGGAGCGGGAACCGTCGGGCTGTGGAGAGGTCTCGGCCGCTGGCTCCTCGATCTCCATCTCAGTCTGGACCGCCGCCTTGGCGCCCTTCACGACCCTGGTCTGATACTCGGGGCGCAGCCAGCGGACGAGGCCGCGCTTCTCCTCCTCAGCGCGCTCGGCGTTGAGCGCCACGAGGCGCTCCAGGATCTGCTCGTCCGTGAGATCGGGCGGCCAGCCGTAGGCGGCGAAGACCGCGGCGTCGAGATCGTCGTGGATCTTCTTGAGGACCGAGACGAGTCCCTTCTCGTGGATGACCTTCTCCTTGGCGTTCAGCGCCTCGCCCGAGCGCAGCTTCTCCAGCACGTTGTACATGCCGGTGATCGTCAGGTCCGGGTGCTCGGCCTGCCGCGCCTTGCGGTGCTCATCCAGCGTTTCACCCAATTCCCGGATCTGTTGCTTCTGCTCGTCCGTGCAGACCGGGAAGGGGAAAGGATCGAAACAAGGTCCATTCTGGTATCGAGGGTCATTCCCTACGCCCATTTTCCCCCCTGCGGCGAGGAACCACACAACATGGATTCGGTTCGAAAGGACGCCGAGAACGAAAGCATCATCACTTCCGACAACATAAAGCGAAGCATCCGGAATCGTGGGAGCATCGACGAAAACAAAGGGGCGGTGCTTCGCGACCTCTGGAGTGATGATGTACCGATCCAGCCCAGCGAGACTCATCCGCATTTGCTCGTTCGAGCGACCGAAGAGCCAGTAGTCGCGTTTCCTCTGGGGGTCCGAATTGTGGTCTCTGAAAGGCTTCACCTGATCGAGCACTCGCTGGAACGCGGCGGGATGGGAAAGTTGAGCGTCTCGTTCGCCCTTCCCAAAGAAGTCGATAACGTAGCGTCCGGTGGCCTTCTGAACGAGATCCTTGTTGGAGATATACGGCTTGATTACACAACCCGATCCACCGAATGAATCGACGTCTTGCCGCTGTACAACGAAGCCATCTGCATCTCTCGGGCCTACGAGCTTGACTCCCTGTTGGCAGATTTCACGGTTGGCAAGAAGCGGAGTAGCGGAAGCGACATCCGCGCCAACCGTGAGGTCGCTGTGGATCTTCCCGCGGCGGGATGAGAGGGCCACGGCGACAGCGCCCTCGTCTGTCTCAGTTTCGCTCGTGACAGTCACGAGCGTGCCGTCAGAGACCCCGGCCGAGGCGGCCGTCATAGCGATGCGCACGGCCGCGCCGCTGGCGGAGTCCACCCATGGGTGATCCGGGATCGCGAACGTGAGCGAGATCGGATTCTCGGCGTCCATGTGCCGCTGCAACACTTTGCGGCTGAACGTCTGCGTGATGCTGTTCGTGGTGATGAGCCCGACGCGCCGCACGTTGCTGCTCCGTACGAGGTCAGCAGCCGTGTCCCACCAGTACATGACGTAGTCGATGTTATCCGGGACGTCCTTGTATTCGCGGCGCAGCGCCTCCACGTAGCCATCTCCGAGCGCGTCGCGCATCCGCTTGTTCCCGATGAACGGCGGATTTCCAACGATGAAGTCCGCCTTGGGCCACTCGGCCTTACGCGGGTTCACGTAGCGGTACACCGGGATCGTCTTCGTCTCGTCGGGCACGTCTTCGCCGGTCACGGGGTGCTTCTTGGTGGACTCGCCGTCCCAGCGGGTCACGGGCTTGCCGTGCTCGTCTAGCAGCAGCTCCTGGCTGTCGTACGCCAAGACCGCGTCGCGGCACTCGATGTTCTTGTAGTCGCGCAGCACGGGCTCGGGGATCGCCACCTTCTTGTCGCCCTCGCCCCGGCCGTACGTGCGGAAATGCCACTGGAGGTAGCCGATCCACAGCACCAGCTCCGTGATCTCCTTGGCCCACGGCTTCACCTCGATGCCCAGGAACTGCGACGGGTTCACCGTCACCGTCTCCAGGTCGAGCTTCGTCTGTGTCTCGCCCAGGCCCGCGAGCAGGGCCAGCGCCTCGCCCTCCAGCCGTTTGAACAGGTCGAGCGTCACGTACAGGAAGTTGCCCGACCCGCACGCCGGGTCGAGCACGCGCACCGCGCACAGCTTCGAATGGAATTCGTGCACCACCCCGCGCGCATCGGCGATCAGCTCCTTGCGGCGCTTTCCGTCCACCTCCTCGGCCATGGCCACGAGCTGCCCCACGTGCGCCTGCACCACGTCCCAATCCGCGCGCAGCGGCTCCTCGATGGTGGGCTTCACCAGCCGCTCCACGTACGCCTTGGGCGTGAAGTGCGCGCCGAGCGCGTGGCGCTCCTCCTTGTCGAGCGCGCGCTCCAGGAGCGTGCCAAAGATGGCGGGCTCCACGTCTGCCCAGTCGCATTCTGACGCTTCGAGCAAGAGCGCGAGCTGCGCCTTCTTGAGCGGCAGGGCGTCCTGGTGCGCGAACAGCCCGCCGTTGAACTTGAGCAACCTGCCCACGAACCCGAAGTCCGTGCCCTCGTTCATCGACTTCCACAGGCTGCGGATGCCGTTCGGAAACGCGGGCGGGTTCGGCAGCCACAGATCCTTGACCGCGTTCGTGAAGAGCCGCTCGGGCAGGAGCCCCACGTCCTCGGCGAACATGGTGAAGATGGAGCGCATGAGGAACTTGGCGATTGACTGGTTGTCGTGACCGTCGGCTTCAAGGGAGCGGGCCAGCTCGGCAAGATGCGCCGCAACCTCGCGCGTCACCTTCTGCGAGCGCCGGGCCGGGTCGAGTGACATGGGGTCGGTCCACATGCGGCGCAGCAGGTCAGCGTGTTTTTCGAGGTCGGCGAAGTAGAGGCGCGAGGTCTGCGCGTTCGGGAACGGCCGGTAGTCACCCGATCCGTCGAACGCGGCGTAGAGGTCGAAGCAGTAGCCGATATCGCAGGTGACGACGAACGGCGGCGGCGCGTCGAAGCCCCGCGCGTAGCCGAGCGCCTGGCCATAGGCCGCGAGCATGGCCATGTTCCATCCCGGCGTGTCGCGCTTGGCCGTGCCGATCTTCTTGCTGCCCCGTTCGGAGCCCTGCTTGGCTTCCAGGATGAAGCTGCCGTGCTTGTAGAGGTCGATTGGTTTCTGCGTCGGGCCGTCCTCCCCGGGCACGATCACCGGGCGCTCGAAGACGTACAGGTCGCGCTCGGCGTCGCCTGTCGCGGGCTCGGGCCGCGTCACGCCGAGCGCATCGCACAGCTCGGCGAGGAACATGTCCTTGTTGGCCCGCTCGGCCGCGCCAGACGCGGACCAACGGGTGATGAAGGCGTCGAAGGTGCCGGGCATGTCCCTCCCTTGCCACGACTGCCGGACAACCTGTGTCCTGTCCGGTCCGGCGTGTCGGTTCGGTCGGAGCGTACCGGAGCCCGGGATGGGTGTCGATAGGATCGCCGCGGACAAGCGGACAAGCTGGCACGGAGCCCTGCGAGAGGCTGACCACTCCGAAACCGACGCCCGTTGAAATCACGTCTGCACGATTTCCGGCTATCACCCCTTTGCACGGCCAGGATCTATCGCATATAAAGCGCTGAACGTTTCCCCGCCTTTTCGACGCGTGGAGAGGACATGCAAGACACCTACGACCCAAAGGACATCGAGGCCCGCTGGCAGGCGGAGTGGGAGCGCCGCGGGACGTTCCGGGCGGACGCGAGCGCGCCGGGCGAGAAGTTCTACGTCCTCGAGATGTTCCCCTACCCTTCGGGCCGCATCCACATGGGGCACGTGCGCAACTACGCCATCGGCGACGTGGTCGCCCGCTACCGCAAGATGCGGGGGCACAACGTGTTCCACCCCATGGGCTGGGACGCCTTCGGCCTGCCGGCCGAGAACGCGGCCATCGAGCGCGGCATCCACCCGGCCGAATGGACCTACGCCAACATCCGCGAGATGCGCGGGCAGCTCAAGTCGCTGGGCATCGGCTACGACTGGAGCCGCGAGATCGCCACGTGCCACCCGGGCTACTACCGCTGGGAGCAACTCGTGTTCACGCGGGCGCTTAAGAAGGGGCTCGTGTACCGCAAGAGCGCGCTCGTCAACTGGTCGGAGAAGATGCAGACCGTGCTCGCCAACGAGCAGGTCATCGACGGCCGCGACTACCGCTACGGCCTGCCCGTGATCCAGAAGGAGCTGACCCAGTGGTTCTTCCGGATCACGGCGTACGCCGAGCAGCTGCTCGAAGGCCTCGACGAGATCGCGCCCGAGTGGCCCGAGCGCGTGATCCTCGAGCAGCGCGCGCGCATCGGCAAGAGCCACGGCGCGGAGGTGATCTTCCGGCTCGCAAACCCCGTGGACGGCGACGACCGCCTGCCCATCTTCACCACGCGGCCGGACACGCTCTACGGCGTGACCTTCATGAGCCTCGCGGCCGAGCACCCGCTCGCGCTCAGGCTCGCCGCCGGCACTCCCGAGGAGGGACGCGTGCGCTCCTTCGTTGAGCGCGTGCGGGCAGAGGACAAGCGCAAGCGCGGCGCGGACGACTACGAGAAGGAAGGCGTCTTCACGGGCGCCTTCTGCGTGAACCCGCTGACCGGCGACCGGATCCCGATCTACGTCGCGAACTTCGTGCTCATGGACTACGGCACCGGCGCAGTGATGGCCGTGCCCGCGCACGATCAGCGCGACTTCGAGTTCGCGCGCAAGTACGGCCTGCCCCTCAAGGTGGTCATCCGCCCGGCGAGCGGGTCCGCGCCGGATCCCGTGACCATGACCGCGGCGTACGTGGACGACGGCGTGCAGGTGGCCTCCGGGATCTTCGACGGGCTCCCGAACCGCGACGCGATCGAGAAGATCGCCGATCACCTGGCGGAGCGCGGGTGCGGCGGCAAGACCACGAGCTACCGCCTGCGCGACTGGTGCATCTCGCGGCAACGCTACTGGGGCGCGCCGATCCCGATCGTCTACTGCGACGCGTGCGGCACGGTCCCGGTGCCCGACGTCGACCTGCCGGTGCGCCTGCCAGAGAACGTGGTCTTCAGTGGAGAGGGCGGCTCTCCGCTCGAGCGCGCAGCCGATTTCGTGAATGCCGCCTGCCCGCGCTGCGCGAAGCCCGCCCGCCGCGAGACCGACACCTTCGACACGTTCGTCGAGTCATCCTGGTACTTCCTGCGCTACACGTCGCCCAGGCTCGATTCCGCCCCGCTCGACCCGGACGAGGTGCGCGCCTTCCTGCCCGTCGACCAGTACATCGGCGGCATCGAGCACGCCGTGGGGCACCTCGTGTACGCGCGCTTCTACCACCGCCTCATGCGCGATCTCGGCCTCGTCCCGCCCGAAGTGCCGGCCGAGCCGTTCCGCAGGCTGCTCACGCAGGGCATGGTGTGCAAGGAGACGCTCTACACCGAGGACGACAAGGGCCAGCCCGTGTGGCACAAGGCCGAGGACGTGAAGGACGGCGCGAGCCTTTTGAACGGCAAGCCCGTGCGCGTCGGACGCGTCGAGAAGATGTCCAAGTCCAAGCTGAACGGCGTGGACCCGAACGAGATCATCTCGCGCTACGGCGCGGACACGGCACGCCTCTTCACCCTGTTCGCGGCCCCTCCGGAGAAGGACCTCGAGTGGAAGGAAGATGGCGTCGAGGGCGCGTACCGCTTCCTCTCCCGCGTGTGGCGCCTCGTCTACGATAAGCGCGAGCTCGTCCGCGCCGCGGCGCCCGTCGAGGATCCCACGGCGCTCTCGGAAGGGTCGCGGGCCCTGCGGCGCCTCGCCCACAAGACCGCGGCCAAGGTCACGGACGACATCGAGAAGCGCTTCCACTTCAACACGGCCATCGCGTCGTGCATGGAGCTCGTTTCAGCCCTCTCGCGCTTCGAGCCCGCCCCCGGGGATCGCGGCGCCGAGGGCGTCCTCAAGGAGGCGGTCACGTTCCTCACTCTCATGCTCGTCCCCTTTGCCCCGCACGTGGCCGAGGAGCTGTGGCGCGAGCTCGGCGGCAAGGGGCTCGCGAGCGAGGCGATGTGGCCCGTGTGGGACCAAGGCGCGGCCGCGGACGAGGTGGTGGTGGTCGCGGTCCAGGTGTCGGGCAAGCTGCGCGCGCGCCTCGAGATGCCGGCGGGCGCCGCTGACGCCGAGATGGAGCGCCTCGCGCTCGCGAACCCGAACGTGCGCAAGCACCTCGAGGGCAGGACCGTGCGCACGGTCATCGTGGTGCCGGGCAAGCTCGTCAACATCGTGGCGGGCTGAGGAAGGAATGGACGCCGTCGTCATCAAGACTCCGGCCGAGATCGACGCCATGCGCCGCGCGGGACGCATGGCCGCCGAGACGCTCGAGCAGGCGGCGCGCATGCTGTGCGCCGGCATCACCACCGACGACATCAACGAATTCGTGCACAGGCACACGATCGAACGCGGCGGGATCCCGGCGCCGCTCAACTACCGGGGCTTCCCCAAGAGCGTGTGCACCTCGGTCAACGAGGTCATCTGCCACGGCATCCCCGGCTCCTACCGCCTCAAGGACGGCGACATCATCAACGTCGACGTGACCACCATCCTCGACGGTTGGCACGGCGACGTGTCGGCCACGTTTTACATCGGGGAGCCCTCGCCCGAGGCGCGCCGCCTCACGGAGACCACGCTCCTGTGTCTCGAGACCGGCATCGCCGAGGTCCGTCCCGGCGCGCGCGTGGGGGACATCGGCGCGGCCATCCAGGCGCTGGCCGAGGACGCGGGGTTCCAGGTGGTGCGCGACTTCGTGGGCCACGGCATCGGCCAGCGTTTCCATGAAGGCTTGCAGGTGCCACACTACGGGAAGCGCGGTCGCGGCCTGCGCCTCAAGCCGGGCATGACCTTCACCATCGAACCCATGATCAACCAGGGGACGTGGAAGATGCGCACCCTGCGCGACGGGTGGACCGCGGTCACGGCGGACGGCAGGCTCTCGGCCCAGTTCGAGCATACCATCGCCGTCACCGACACGGGCTGCGAGATCCTGACCGCGTTCTTGGAGCCGCTCCCGAACAGCCCGGACATGTGACGCGCCCCGCCGGACGCCCCGTCGCCACCTTCGTCGTCGTTGTGCGCCCTTCGAAGCAGGCGTAAAATCCCGCAGAGGAGGAGCGCATGAAAAAAGCCTGGATGGTGCTCGGTCTCTGCCTGGGGCTCATGGGTTGCGACGAGAGCAGTGTGCCACCTGTGAACCTGGGGGATTCGGGAACGGATGCGGACGGCGATTCCGACTCGGACGGAGGCGGGAGCGCGGACTCGGGCTCCGATACCGACGCGGATTCCGACTCCGACACGGACACCGACACCGACTCCGACTCGGACTCCGACTCCGACACCGACACCGACACGGACACCGACACCGACACCGACACGGACTCCGACACGGACACCGACACGGACTCCGACACCGACACGGACTCCGACACGGACACCGACACGGATTCCGACACCGACACAGACACCGACACGGACTCCGACACCGACACGGACACGGACTCCGACACAGACATAGACACCGACACGGACTCCGACACAGACACAGACACCGACACGGACTCCGACGCCGATTCGGACAGCGATTCGGACGGCGACAGCGATACCGGCACGGGCGAAGGATGTCCGGCCGGGAGCGGCGACGGTACCCTCGGCGGCTCGCGTCCCACGACGCTCAAGGTCCCCTCGGGCTACAACGCCTCCAACCAGTACCCGCTCATCCTCGAGCTCGGTGGGCGGGGAGCCACGGGCGATCAAACGGAATCAGTGTTCCAGATGAAGGCGATGGCCGACTCCAACCACATCTTCGTCATCGCTCCCACGGGCACCTACGACTCGCCGCCGCAGCCGACCACGCCTGCGACCTTCTGGAACGCGACGGACGGCTGCTGCAACCTTTACGGGTCGACCGTGGACGACGTGGCGTACCTCCGGTCGCTCATCTGCCACACGATGGCCCACTACTCCATCAACCCCAACAAGGTCTTCATCATCGGCGGCTCGAACGGCGGGTTCATGGCGCACCGCATGGCGTGCGACGCATCCGATCTCGTCACGGCCATCATCAGCCTCTCGGGTGTGACGTGGAAGGACATCACGAAGTGCAAGCCGACGCACCCCGTGTCGGTGCTGCAGATCCATGGCACGGTCGATCCGATCGTCCCGTACGACGGCTCTTCCGCGCTCTATCCGGGGCCGACGCCCGGGGCCCCCGAGACGTATGAGGATTGGGCCGCGCTCAACCACTGCTCGGGCGACAACGTATCCGGGCCGGTCATCAACTTCGACAACGACGTGTCCGGAAACGAGACGATAACGTTGTACAAGCCGTCGAGCGCGACCTGCCTCGTGCGCACCGAGTTCTGGGCGGTCGTGGGCGGCGATCACACGTTCAACTTCTCGTCGAGCACCAAACAGTTCTTCATCACCTGGTTCCTGGCGCAGCCGCCGAATCACTAGAGCGAAGCGGCGTAGACAAGAAGGAGGCAATCATGTCCAAACAACTGGCGCTCACCCTGCTCGCCTTCGTCATGGCCCTGTTGATCGGCTGCTCGGGCAACGGGAACGGGAACGGAGAAGAAGGCAGCGATCTGGACGGCGGCTCGACCGACACGACCACGGACGCGGACGGGAGCTCCGATACCGACGCGGATGCCGATACCGACACCGATGCCGATACCGACACCGATGCCGACACCGACACCGATTCCGACACCGATGCCGATACCGACACCGATTCCGATTCCGATACTGATGCCGACACCGACACCGATTCCGATTCCGACACCGATGCCGATAGTGATTCCGACGCCGATTCCGACACCGGCAGCGAAACTGATACAGGCACGGAGGGCTGCCCGCCCGGGAGCGGCGACGGGCCTCTCGGCGGCTCACGGCCCACCACGCTCAAGATCCCCTCGGGCTACAACTCCACCAACCAATACCCGCTCGTGATCGAGCTCCACGGCAGGGGCGGCACGGGTGCGGACGCGGAATCCGCGTTCAAGATGAAAGCGATGGCCAACTCCAACCACCTCTTTGTCATCGCTCCGGACGGGACCCTGGACTCTCCGGAGCCCCCGACCGAACCAGCGACCTTCTGGAACGCGACCGACGGTTGCTGCAACGCCTATGGCTCGACCGTGGATGACGTCGCGTATCTTCGGTCGCTCATCTGCCACACGATGGCCAACTACTCCATCGATCCCAACAAGGTCTTCATCATCGGCGGCTCGAACGGCGGGTTCATGGCGCACCGCATGGCGTGCGACGCGTCCGATCTCGTGACCGCCATCATCAGCGTGTGCGGCGTGACGTGGAAGGACATCACGAAATGCAAGCCCACACATCCCGTGTCGGTGTTGCAGATCCACGGCACCGAAGATCCGCTCGTCCTCTTCGACGGCACGACCGCGCTGTTCCCGGGGCCGACGCCCGGGGCGGTCGAGACGTACGAGGACTGGGCCACGCTCAACCACTGCGAGGGCACAGATGTGTCCGGGCCGGTCATCAATTTCGACAACGATGTGGCGGGGAACGAGACGATAACGATGTACAAGCCCCCGAGCGCGACCTGTCTCGTGCGCACCGAGTTCTGGAAGGCCGTTGGCAGCGATCACACGTTCAACATCTCGTCGAGCACCCAGCAGTTCTTCGTCACCTGGTTCCTCGCGCAGCCGCCGAATCACTAGGGCCCGATCAGTTCCCCACATAGAAAACCAAAGTGTTTTCATGTGGTTCATGACAAAAGGCTCATGGTTTCCTATTGTCATTCGGTGCCAAATGGACTAATAAAATTCATCTTCATTGTATGTCGTCCCCACTCAAACCCAGAGACCGTGACGACAGAACAAAAGGAGGAGAGACCCGTGACCGATCATGATGAGAAGTCCGATCCGAAGAGCCCCCCCCCCGCTGGCGATGATGACATGTCCCTGGCCGACCTGCTCGGCGGCGACGTCGGAGGCGACAAGGACGCACCCAAGCGGGTCGACAAGCGCACTGACGAGCCGGACTCGGGCATGGTCAAGCTCGCGGCCATGGTGGCGAGCTCGACCGTGGAGACGGCCAAGACCCCGTCCATCGCTCCTCCTCCCCCTGCAGGCCTCGCGGCCCAGGCGCCCGCAGCCGATTCGACCGGCTCCCAGCCCGTCGCGGCTTCGACGCCGGCGATCGCCCCTGCGCCGCAGCGCAAGAGCGCGGGCCCTGTTTACGCCCTCATCGCGGTCGTGATCGTCGCCGCGGCCGCGGTCATCTACTTCGTAGCCGGCAGCGGGAACGGGAACCAGGCCGCGCTCGAGGCCGAGCGCAAGGCCAACGCCGAGCAAATGGCCAAGCTCATGTCCAAGATGGAAGAGATGCAGAAGCAGAAGGAGGCGGGCGGCGCGGTGTCCAAGGAGGACGAGGCCAGGATGGCGGCGCTCAAGGCCGAGCTCCAGGCCAAGCAGGCCCAGCAGGCCGAGCTGGCCAAGCAGGCCGGCGCCACGCCCGAGCCGGAAGCGAAGCCGGTCGCGGAAGAGCCCAGGAACGACAGGACCAGGCCGCGCCCCAAGGCCGACGCGCAGGACAGGCCCAAGGCCGACGCGGAAGACAAGCCCAAGGCCGAGAAGCCGGCTGACACGGGCACGACCAAGGTGTCGGCGGACGAGCTCCTCGGACCCGGCAAGAAGGAGGAGGCCAAGCCCGCCGCGGATACGGGCGCCGGCAAGGCCGATCTCGACGAACTCCTCGGCGGCGACAAGAAGAAGAAGGAAGAGGCCGCTGCCGAGAAAGCCAAGAAGAAGCCCGAGGACGCCACTCCCAAGAAACCGTCCGAGGCCGACGTGAAGAGAGCCATGGCGCCCGTGTCGGCAAAGGCCCAGGCCGCCTGCGCCAAGTACTCGACCGGCACGGTCCAGGTGCAGGTCGTCGTGGGCAACAACGGCCGCGTGCAGACCGCGACACCCAAGGGCACGTTCGCGGGCACGACCGCGGGCAACTGCGTCGCCATGCTGGCCAAGACGGCCAAGTTCCCCACGTTCTCCGACCCGACCGCCTCCTTCCTCTATCCCATCACACTGAAGTAGGATGCGCCGGCACTCCCCCCGGACAGCCGTCGTCGTCACTGCGGCCGCCGCGCTCACCTGCGCGCTCTTCGCGACGCCGTCCTTCGCCGCCGACGCCGAGGTCGACTTCAGGGCCGGGTTCGCGCCGGGCCCGGTGCGCGTGGGCGAGGTGTCCGTGCTCTCGATCGAGGCGCGCATCCCGCGCGGCTACCACCTCTACAGCATGACCCGCGTGCCGGGCGGACCGCTGCGCCTCGATATCGCGGTAGAGGCGCCGGGACTCGAAGCCGCGGACGAGTGGTTCGGCCCCGCGCCCGAGGTGGCGCTCGATCCCAACTTCAAGAAGAGCGTGGAGTTCTATGCGGGAGAAGTGACCCACCGACGGGCGTTCGCGCTCACGACCGGCTCAATGGGCGAGCTCCAGGTCAAGGTGGCGATCAAGGGCCAGATCTGCGACGAGCGCCAGTGCATCCTGGTGCGCGAGAAGCTTGTCGCGACCCTGGCCGTCGAGGACGGCGCGGCGCGCGCAGAGCGCACCAAAGCGCCCCACCTCGAAGGCGAGCCGTTCCCGCCCGACCGCCGGCCGCCCGCCGCGGTCGAGATCCGCGCCCAGGGAGCGCCACCGTTCGGCACCGGGATGCTCGGGTTCATCCTCATCGCGATGCTCGCGGGCCTGGGAGCGCTCGTCACGCCCTGCGTGTTCCCCATGATCCCCATCACGGTGAGCTACTTCTCCAAGTTCGCCAAGGTCTCCATGCGCCGAGCCGTCACCATGGCCGCCATCTACGCCATCTCGATCATCGTCACCTTCACCCTGGTGGGCGTGCTGGTCTCGGCGATCTTCGGCGCGGTGGGCATGCAGGTCCTGTCCTCGTCGCCGTGGTTCAACCTGTTCCTCACGGCACTGCTCGCGGTCTTCGCCGGGAACCTGTTCGGCTTCTTCGAGATTGAGGTGCCCCAGTGGCTCGTGGCCCGCTCGAGCGCGAAGGAGCAGGCGCTCTCGTCCGAAGGGGGCTCGCTTTTCGCCCAGTCCGCGGGCGTGCTCTTCATGGCCGTCACCTTCACGCTCGTGTCGTTCACGTGCACCGTGGGCTTCATCGGCGTGGTGCTGGCCGAGGCGGCCAAGGGCAACTGGTTCTACCCCGCCGTGGGCATGCTGGCCTTCTCGTTCGCGTTCGCCCTGCCCTTCTTCCTGCTCGCCGTGTTCCCGTCGTCGGCGCAGCGCCTGCGCGGAAAGGGCGGCGATTGGATGGTGGCGGTCAAGGTCGTCCTCGGGTTCCTGGAGCTGGCCGGCGCGTTCAAGTTCCTGTCGAACGTGGATCTGGTCTGGCGCTGGGGCGTCGTGACGCGGCCGGTCGTGCTCGCGTGTTGGGTGGTCATCTTCGTAGCGGCGGGGCTCTACCTGCTGCGCGTCTACCGGATGCCGGGCGGCGATCCGACGGCGAGGAAGATCGGCCCCATCCGCGCGCTCTTCGCCGTGGCGCTCCTCGGCCTCGCGGCCTACTGTGCGACCGGCGTGCGCGGCACGCAGAGCATGGGCGGCTGGCTCGACGGCTGGCTCCCTCCGGTGGCGTATCCTGGCGACAAGAACGCCACCGGAGGGCTCAAGTGGATCGTGGACGACATCGGTGCCGGGCTCAAGAGGGGCAAGGCCGAGAACAAGCCGGTCTTCGTCGACTTCACGGGCTACACGTGCACGAACTGCCGCTACATGGAGGGCTCCGTGTTCCCGAAACCCGAGGTGCGGTCGCGCCTCGAACGCATGGTGCGCGTCACGGCGTACACGGACGGGAGCTACGAGGCCTCGTCGCAACAGCGCGACTACCAGGTGCGGCGCTTCGACACGGCCGCCCTTCCTTTCTACGCCATCCTCGATCCGCGCGACGGCTCCGTGCTCGCCACGTTCGCGAGCATGACCAACGACGCGCGCGAGTACGTGGCGTTCCTCGACAAGGGGCTCGCCGCGTTCGCGCGCGCCACGCGGAAGTGAGACAGGAATGAGCTTCACGGAGAACGATTACCTGGCCTGGTACATGCCGCGCATGATGCGACACGACGGCAGCATCAACCTGCACGCGAGCGGAGTCCCGTCGCTCACACCGCAGGACCTGAACGTTCCCGATGGCGATCCCTGGGAGATGGACAGGCGTTTCGAGGCCGCGCTGGCCGAGTGGCTCGGCATCCCGCCCGAGGAGGTGCTCTTCACGCCCGGCGCCACGGGCGGCACGCTGCTCGCCTTGCTGGCGCTGGCTCGGTCGGGCTCGGAAGCGCTGGTGGAGTCCCCGATCTACGAGCCCATGCTGCGCCAGGCCGGTCGCCTGAACCCGGTGCGTCGGCTCTACCGCAACCCGCGCGACCGCTGGCGGCTCCCCATGGAGGAGGCCCGCTCGGCCATCGGCAGGGACACGGCCATCGTCATGATCACCGAGCCCCACAACCCGAGCGGCGTGCTGTCCCCGCGCGAGGACGTGCTCGAGCTGGCCAGAGCCGCGGCCCGACATCGGGCGATCGTGCTCGTCAATGAGGTCTATCGGGGCTACACGCACGCGCCGTCGTACCACGCTGCCGCGGACAACATCGTGGTCGTCTCGAGCCTGTCCAAGCTGTGCGGCGCTTACTGGGCGCGGCTCGGCTGGCTCTCGGGGCGCCCGGAGCTCGTGCGGCGGCTGCGCATGGCGCACATGAACCTGGGCATGGCCACGCGGTGCGCCGGCGCGATCGGGCTCGCCGTGCTCGACAAGATCGACGGCCTCGTCGAGAGGGCGCGCGGCATCTCGGCCCAGGGCATCCCGATCGTGGACGCCTGGGTCCGGGCTCACTCAGGCTACGGCTGGAATCCGCCGGACGGTCCGGGGTACGGCTGCATCAAGCTCCCGGGCAACGTCGACGACCTCGCTCTCGCGGAGCGCCTCCACGACGAGGGCGAGGTGCTCCTCGTGCCCGGCACCTTCTTCGAAGCGCCGGGAATGGTCCGGGTGAGCTGGATCCAGTCAGGGACGCGGCTAGAGGAAGGGCTCGATCACCTGGCCAGGGCCGTGGCTACCCCGGCGGTCTGACGCAAAAAGGTCCAGACTGGGGCAGCCGAACCCGGCGGTCACGGACTTGTAGGCACCGTCCTTGATCTTCTGGCACGCGCCCGGGCACAGCTCGATGACCGTGCAGTCCGTGATGGGCGCTGTCGCCACGCTCGGATCACCTTTCCAATGCCACGCGTCGGGATCCACGCAGTTGGCCGAGAACCAGACATCGATCGGATCTCCGACTGCGGGTGTGCCGTACACTCTGACATGGTTGCACCCTTGGTCGACCGGCGGATTGGAATATTGGTCGGGGATGGACGCCCAGTCGACGATGAACTCGCAGGAGATGGTCTCCTTGGTCAAGGCTGCGTTCAGGGCCGCGGGGTCGCCGACCGGGTTGCAGTTCGGCGCGCCGTCCGTGGCGAGCAGCACGTAGGTCTACGTCGCCGTTGGTGCAGGCCGGCGCAGGGAACACGGCCAGGCCGAAGTTGATGAGGTCGCCCTGGTCGTTGGTCTGGACCACGGTCTTGAGCGCGTCGGCCAGCACCTTGGCATAGGTGTCGCTGCCGATCTTGTTCTTGGACATCGACAGCGAGCGGTCAAGCAACACCAGCACATTGATGGGGTTGTACGTGATCGGGTAGTCCGCGGACGCACAGTCCGTTGTGTCCAGAGCCGTCGTAGCCGTGTCCGAGTCCCCATCGGTATCCCCGTCCGAATCCGCGTCAGCGTCGCCGTCAGCGTCTGCATCAGTATCCGTATCGGAATCGCCGGATGCATCTCCCGCAGTGTCCGTCATGTCGTCGATGGGCGACACGTGCCAGCACCCGCCGATCATGAACGCGAGAAGTAGCCAACGCGCCCGTCCCATGAATCCCCTCCGACAGGGCCTATTCTATCACACCACACTGATCGCGTGTTTCCCAGCACCGCGAAAACTTCAGCCGCTCTTTCTCTTCCAGTTACAGAAGTCTATCATGACTGAATCTCGGAAGGCGGCAGAGCCTGACCGAGGAAAGACCAGGGAGACCTCGACATGCACACGTCCTTGCTCCGCCGCACAATGTTCGGGATTGCGCTCGCAGCCATGTTGTGTCTCGCTTCGGGGCCGGTCCGCTCGCAGTCCAAGGCTGTTCCGGGTGACGCTCCGCTCCCCGACTCGAGGGGCTGGAGCCTCAAGCAGGCAACGGACAACCTGCGCGCCTCGGACAAGCTGCTCAGGCTCGCGGCCTTGCGCCGGCTCGCCATGGAGCCCGGCCCCGCGATCCAGAAGTGGCTCGCGAGCGCGGCTCAGTACGATCCCGAGCCCCGCATACGCTACGAGGCCGTCGTCATCCTGGCCAGGCGCAAGGAGTCGCCCAGCCTGCCTCTGCTCATGTGGATGGCCGAGAACGACAAGGACGAGCGTGTGCGCGCCGCCGCGGCGCAGGGCGCGGGCGTGCCCCTCTCGGGCAGGAAGCCGCCGGTTCCTTCGCAGCCGACGCCGGCTCCGGGAGCGGCTCCGGCCCCTGTCCCTGCCCCTGCCCCGGGCGCCACGGCATCCGGGCCCGTTCCCACGCACGTGCCTCGCTACGACACACGGGGCAACGAGCTTCCGCCCGGGTACGAGGACATGGAAAAGGATGCGGAGTTTGCGGCCGCGTCCGAGGAGAAGCCGGCGGTCCACTCGGGGTTCCTGCCCATCGCGGGCTTCGACGGCGCCATCGGGATCCCTCGCGACACCCTGATCCGCACCAGCTTCGGCGCGGTGATCGGATATGTCGCCGGCAGCTTCGACAACACGTACTACCCGCAAGGCCTCGGCAGCCGGGTCGTCGGGACAAGCTCATTTGACGCCAAGGACTTCTCCTTGCTTCTCACGGGTCGTTTCGCCCCGGTCGACTTCCTGGAGCTCGGCCTCGAGATCGAAGCCATGACCTACGAGTCCCTCGACCACAGCCAGTCCTGGGAAGCCGACGGCGTGCCGGACTATGAGCCGTCCGACGCCCTCAAGACGGACCGCGGGTACTCGGGCGTCGCGCTCGGGCTCACCTCCGCCGACGTGAAGGCCCTGTTCGTCGACGGGAACGCATTCCGGTTCGGCATGGCGCTCAGGATCACGGCCCCGAGCCACTTCGGCAACGACAAGTACGGGTCCGGCATCGGCGCCTCGAACCATTTCCTCGAGCCCGGCCTGATCCAGGACAAGACCACCC